>DASTUU010000475.1:0-2237 GCA_035759485.1 Nitrososphaeraceae archaeon | reverse complement strand
GAAGCTATATGCATAGTTGGACTTAACAGATAGTCACTTTGTTATGCTGAAATTATCCAAAATCTTTCCGCTATGGGATATGAATTGTCCCATTAGAGAGTTTTTACTAATTACTATTTTTGTAAAGCCGTAGTCATTATCATTTTGATACATTGATTCTTTTATCTGTCCCTCAAATTCATAATGAGATCTTCCGGCGGTGCCTGACTGTATGTAAACTGTATGCTTACTTGGAAACTTTAACCTTTCATAATTATGGTTGTCGCCCCACATTACCAGATCTACTCCATACTTATCTAATAGTGGTTGTAGCGCGGTGGTTTGATCCTCATCTTGCCCATGCTCAGATGGGCTTGTATATAATGGAGTTGTCGTTACTACAATCTTCCATGGTTGTTTCGTTGCCTTAAGTTCTTTTTCTAAAAACTCAGCATTCGAAGATGCAGATTTTTCTGAATCAAGCAATATTATTCTAGCATGTCCTGCATCGAACGCAAATACCATAGATGGTTGTCCAAATAGCTCCGCATAGGAATTTGAATCATGATCCCCTCTAGCACCTTTCATTGGAATTTTTGTCTCCTTCAATTCATCGATAACAGGCTCAAATTCGTCTACTGAGCCATACGAATAATCACCTAGTCCAAGTGCCAGGTTTATTTTGTTATTTTTCATGAGGTCTACCGTCTGTTCCCAGTTATCATTAACGGCTGAACCCCAGTCGCCTGCTGCACCTATATAATAGTTTGATCCTGGAGTTGAGAATATATTTAAGGATACTTCGGTTATGCTAGCATAGGTATTCAGAGTATTTCCATTGACAGTTATTCTTATGTATCTTGCATTAGTATCAACAAAATCATATTTTTCCAGCTCTAGTGTAGAACCACTACTCTTGGAGCTTAATACATTTGAGAACTTTATTCCGTCGTTGGAAGTAGATATGACAAAATTATTCTGTCTCTCATTTCCTTTGTACCATGCAATACTAATGTCACAAACCTTGTTACTAATTCCCATATCAAGCTGTATCCACGAACCCACACCGTTATTGGACCATCTGGTATCTAGATTATCATCAAGAACGTTAGTACCGGGAAAACCAGTCTGACTAGCAGAAGTGCTAGCATTTTGAATATGGCCATCAACGCATTGAACCTGTGATTGACCAGAGGAGGATATCTGTGCTCTGATGTCAGCTATACTTGCATAATTATTTTGAGAATTTCCATTGACAGTTATTCTTATGTATCTTGCATTAATATCAACAATATTATATTTTTCATATGATAATGACTTTCCACTACTTATTGTTGATAATACAGTCTTGTATGATTTCCCATCTTGAGAAGTTGAAACTACGAAATTATTCTTTCTCTCATTTCCTTTATGCCAGGCTATATCTAAACTACAAATGATCTTACTTGATCCTAAATCTAACTGTATGGATGAGCCTACACCATAATTGGACCAAATAGTGTTAAGATTATTATCAACTACATTTGAAGATGGAAATCCAATTTGGCTGCTTGCCGCAGCTGCAGTTGCCTGCGGGACCTGACTCTTCACACATATTTCAGATAAGGCCTCGTTGTACCCATAAATTTTAATTTCGCTGATACTAATCCAGTTGCTCTGGCTGTTCCCATCAACCATAACTCTAATGAACCTACCTACCTTAGATTGAAGATCATACTTCTGTTCCGTTAATGACGTACCGTCACTTTTTCCAGAGTAAACATTGGTAAATGTTTTGCCATCTTTTGATATTGATATTACAAATGTATTTACGCGTTCATTTCCCCTATGCCAGTTAATACCAACATCGCAGATTACGTTCTCTTGACCTAAATCGATCTGTATCCATGACCCTAGCCCCAAGTTAGACCATCGTGTATTAACATTCTGATCAATTGCATGGGATGGCGGGTGCAAAGGATCAGCTCCACTAGCCGTAATCCCATTAACTGGTAGCTTTGAACATGTATTAGACGAGCTAAATGAATCAGACTGTCCATACACATGAGAGGGTTGAACAAGGGTACTTGAGAAAACAAGAACTAGGAAAGTAACAAGAGAAACACCAAGTTTCAATCTATTGCTTCTCCATGTATTACTTGAAGCAACTTTAAGTAAATTAGTTCTCAATACGTCATTTATAGACTTTATCAACTATATTATGTCACAAAATCCTTGTTATAGTAAATTGATATTTATTAATTAATTCATTGTAATCT
>DASTUU010000474.1:0-3279 GCA_035759485.1 Nitrososphaeraceae archaeon | reverse complement strand
CTTATTAACGATCCCTGTGGCTTGTGCAATGGAGTACAAGTAAAGTATCGTGACAGGATCATTTGCATAAACTGCGGAAATCATAAGAGTGTATATAGTAAGTCTAACTCAACACAGCAGAAAATCGGAGAGAGTCAACGGGTAAATATTCAAAAAGACAGCCAGAATGTGGCTGACATTGCTAGCTCACAGCTCCCAAAGGAATATTCCGAGACACACACTAAACAGGACGTTCATGGTTCTCAGGAAAACTTTGAAGAGATGGAAATCGCCCGTCGTGAGGGGAAAGAAGAACAGCATGCATTTCCACAGGACAGGGACAGTCAAGACTCTTGGGGCTTACGAAACGTGGGTTTTTTGTTAATTGACAAGATAGCTACCGAAATAGTAAAGATCAAAGAAGAGGATAATCCAGAATTATTGAGACGAAAAGCCGAAACCATCAGGATTTTTCTGGGATTGTTACAAAAGATAAAAGAAATCCAACGCTTATAGATTTAGTCCACTATTACTATTTTTTGTGTTGATAACTTCTCTCACAAAATTAGTTCAGTATACAGTTTAGTCCCGGAATGTATTTAATACGCTACTATATTATTTGATTCGACAATGAGTAAAAAGAAAAATGCCCCTCTTCCAGCTTCCAGCGCTGGGCTATTAAGATTCTTTGAGGATGAAACGAGAGGATTCAAGGTTAGACCAGAAGTTGTACTTGGAATAGCAGGAGCTTTAATCGGGGTATCATTATTAATAAGAGTAATCTTCCCTGTCTAAGTTTGCTGAGACCGGCTAATGGATAATGTTCGGCCGGACAGTATCACCAATATCCACAAAAGATGGACAATTACCAGACTAAATCCATCTTCATACAAGATTTCCATTGCTGTTTCATTAGCTTCAGCGGCGCTTATCATTACTCTATCTTTTGTATATGGACCAAATAGAACAGAGAGTAACAACTATGCTGTGTTATTATTATACGGCATATCAGCAATACTTGCGCTTAGTTTTTTGGATTATCTATCCTTGTACGGAACTCCCACAAACAAAATTTCCAAAATATTTCACGTTGAAGGATTTGGGAACCTACTGTGGTCAGTTGTACTTGCTGTTGGAATCATCATAGACCCTCTGTTTGGACATAACACTAATCCCAATAAATATCTCTTGGAAGGCATGCTAGTAGTCGTCGCGTTCCGAATCGCAATTTTCAGATCTGTATTTGGAGCAGGACTAATGAGGGCTGTCGGTGTTTCGTTTCTAGAACCTATTTTGTTCATGGTTATTTTGCTCTCTCCTTGGCAATTTTTCAGCCTCATCTTCCAACAGCCAACAGGCTTTATCGTAGGCATTTTCTTTGTGATTTGGGCAATAATTTGGTCCATTATGGCAGACAGGGCCGGTCGTCCTTATGTTTTCAGTACCTTTAGTCTCCTCCAAGCCTTCCTTTCTGCTTGGACAGAACAAAAGGGCGACAAAATGGAAGCAATAGCAGAAGCTAGAGCAAAAAATAACCATGTAACAAGTTACGTAATGAAGTTTGAATGCAATGACGTAAATCAAAAAGGGGTCTCTTTAGTAATACCTGGAGTTCATCCTGGTCCTTTTAAACCAGTTGGAGGAAGCAATCTGCCGTATGAACTACTCAGAATTTTCTCTGGGAGAGCGCTAGTCGTTCATAGCGCTTCGGACCATTCGCTTAATATTCCTTCAAAAACTGAAATGACAAAATACCTCAGTTCATTCAGCACGCCTCTTGCTTTTACCAGGGGATACACCTGCAGTGAGCCTCTCCAAATTAAAAGGGGAGGCTTCGTAGTCACGGGCATAGCTTTTGGGAGCGCATGTCTGGTTATACTCTCGGCTTCACGAGGCATGGAGGACGTCCCCTCTACGGTCTCTTCAAGTCTGCAGGATTATGCAAGTAATTTAGGATTTTCTAGAACATTGGTTGTCGATAGTCATAATGCGATGGGAGGTCCTCTCTCCAATGATGATCAGCGCGACTTAATTGTATGTGCAAGAGAAATTCTTGACAAAATTAAGGGTTCTAGACAATATCGGTTTGGGGTGGGGTTTGCGAGTCATTATCGGCACACCTCGAGTGATAGCAATCTTGTAGAGAACATCCACCAATTATATGGAATGGAGGACCTTGGCCCAGGCGGTTTGGCTGTTATCGCTTTAGAAGTAAAGAATAAGAAATATGTCATAGGATGGGCGGATTCAAATAATATGGAGAGCCGGGTTAGGGATGCTGTTTTATCCGATCTCAAGTCCCACGGATTTTACATGCTTGATGTCTGTACCTCAGATACTCATTTCACATCAGGGAAGAGGACACCACAGGGATACTATTCTTTGGGTACTGTCACAAATACACACCAAATAGTAGACTATTTTAGAGAACTTGTGGCCAAGTCCTTTGCTGATATCAAAGAATGTTCTTTTTGTTTGTTGTGCGTAGAATCCAATATCAAAGTCATGGGTAAAGGGCAGTTCGACGACTACTCAAAAGCCTTAGACAGTTCCATGCACCTAACAAAAGTCTTTCTTACAATATCTGCTGGGGTTGCTCTTTTAATGTTGTTGTTGACATAACACTCTATTTTAATAGAGAAAAAACAAAGCCTTATCCTCTCTCTGACAATGAACAAGAATGTATACTTGCAATTAGCAATTGCAAATATTTAGATAATATAGTAACTATCCTCTTCACAACTAAACAGAATGGATGGGGAGAGATTTGAACTCTCGACCACCTGTGTGTGAGACAGGTATCCTGTCCAAGCTAGACCACCCATCCAAAATTTTGAGAAATAATTTTTTCTCCTCTTCTACTCTTACCTGCCCTTCTTTTCTTTGTTTCTAAACGCTAAGAGATATTAGATCTTTGCATAAAGTGTAATAATAATTTATAACGCATGATGTATAGCAAGGATCGGTTTGGTTATACCCGCTTAGATTTTCCTACCCTAGTGCGGTTACCATTAAGCTATGTGCCTTCGCTGAATCCCTGGATGTAAAGTTTCTGTTCGTTTGTTAACTTGTCTATTTTTACTCCCATGGACATTAGCTTGGCTAAAGCAATTTCTTGGTCTTGTGACTTTTCTATGTCATATACCATCGGCTCCATCGTTGACTTGTTTTGTACCAGTTTGAGAACTGACATAAACTGATTTGCAAAGCTCATGTCCATAACCTCAGATGGGTGTCCCTCTGCAGCAGCTAGATTAACCAATCTTCCCTCGCCTATAAGATAGACATTGTTGCCATTGC
>DASTUU010000473.1:0-3958 GCA_035759485.1 Nitrososphaeraceae archaeon | reverse complement strand
GAGAATGGTACCAAAGGATTCCGTTAGTTCGTTTACGTATTTGTTGATTTTGTCATCCTGCAACCCAACCATCCAGTCCATTTCACCATTAGGGCCTGCAATGCAGCCGTCTATGGACATTTGCACCTGTAGTTTTAATTTTCTTAACCCACTTTTGTTACTTACCATCTTTTAGGTTAACGGAGTCCCGCTTATTAACCAACCCTCAATCCAGTAAGTTGAAAAGTCTCTACAGTATTGTTTGCCAACGTGACTGCGAGAAAGCACACCCCCTTAACCAAGTATTCAGCAGAAGAACGAAGCGACCGATGTACTATAAGTCTGGAAACAGCACCATTATGCCCGTCGGTACCCATGACGCTATCGGTTCTAAAAGTGCGTTCTTACTACCTCCGATGTATCCCACTTCTAGCAAAGAAACCATGAAAAATAGTACAAAAAAAGTTAGAGTGTAGCTGTAATGAAAATAAGCTAGGTTCAGGACCCAAGGTATTTAGTCTCTATGTAGGTAACAAAATAATCAGGGTTATAGCCTTCATTTAAGGTTTTATTTAGAAGCACTTTGGGGGCGTAAACAGAACCATGCTGATGTATTTTTAATCTTAACCATTCTCTTATGGGCTTGAAATTACCCCTCTTGATGTCTTCCTCGTAGTCCTCCAGATCTTTGCGCATCTTTGAAGCAATGATCGCTGAAACCAGGTTTCCTAAAGTGTAAGTAGGGAAATAGCCAAAGAGGCCACTGCTCCAATGTGTATCTTGAAGTACTCCCTGTGAATCCTTACTTGGTCTCACTCCAAGCAGCGCCTCCATTCTATCGTTCCAAAATTCAGGAATCTCAGAGACGCTCAGTTCATCTCCAAATATTTTTTTCTCTATCTCATATCTTAATGCTATGTGGAGATTGTAAGTAACCTCATCGGCATCAACTCGTATATAATCAGCCTTGACGTTATTAAAATACAGGTACAACTCGTCATCTGTTGCATGGTTTGCAAAGCTTACCATCTTCCTTATCAGGGGAGCTATCAATTGAACAAAAGGCAGACTTCTGCCCACAATATTTTCCCAAAACCTTGACTGAGATTCATGGAGCGCAAGCGAAGATCCGCCCTCTACAGGAGTAACAGAAAATGACTGATCGCATTGCAGATCATAGAGGGCATGACCAGCTTCATGAATAGTACTAGATACCGATTTTTTGAAATCAGTCCCTTCATACCGAGTAGTTATTCTGACATCGTTGAGGCCCATAGTCTCAGTGAAAGGGTGAGTAGACAGATCCATTCTGAAGCGTTTCATGTCGTATTGCAGGAGGGTCAAAATATCATGATTGAGTTCATCAACTCTTTGGATATCATACTTTGATTTTCCGAGTTTGCCCTCTTTGCAAAACGGACTGCCTAAATCTACAAGTTTTTTCAGAATCTTTTGAATACGTGGAGTCAGTGCACCGAACACCTTTTCCAGATCATCTACTGTGAGATCTTCTTCGAATGAATCTAACAGCGCATCGTATGGATGCTTTTCATATCCAATCTTATCAGCAATTTGCTTTTTTATTTCTATCATTTTGTTCAAGTGGGGCGCATACATCATGAAATCAGATTTTTCTCTCGCCTCCCTCCATGCCATGTTCCCCCTTATTCTTTCCAGAGATTCTGCTTCTGTCAACTCTTTGGGTATCTTGATCTGCTTGGTTATTTCTCTATCGAGTACTCGTACAATGCCCTTCTCTAAATCGCTAAGGCTCTCCAGTTTCTTAGCTGACTCAACAAGATCAACAAAATCTTTGTTTAGCAGAAGATCCTTATGCAAAATGTGAAGTTGCGAATCTGCCACACCTCTTTCTTCCGTGCCTTTCTTAGGCATATATGTCTCGAAGTCCCAGCTCATTAGAGAAATGGCATGATTTAGCGACCACATTGGTTTGTAAGCATCGAGGATTTGTTTCATGACATGGTTCTCGCACCTCATGTTGTCATACCTTTCATGAACTGAACCGAATCGGTCTATTAATCATTACTAGCTAAGGCTTGAATTTTTGAAAAATATAGCGTGGTTACAAATGGAAAGCGAAACACAAAAAAATGTTAGACTGAGGATAAAAAAGCTATCTCCTCGACTTGAACTAGAAAGTGGATACACGTGGACTGGGAAGAGAACATTAACGATTATATTGATATGTTATTAAAGGAAAAAGAAAAAATGAAAAAACTTTGAAAGTTTAAGAAAAACGGCATATATGAAAATTATGTTTAGTCAATAGACCTACAATGAAAATTGATACTAATATACCCGATTGGATTGACAAGTCCGGAGACGTCGGGAATCGCATTGTTAACAATTCGGATCCATACTAAATTTTAATCCAGATATCGTTTTGGAAAGAGAATCAGATTCTAGTGTCCAGAGGTGTCAACGGGGCCAATGATATTGGCCAGTAGCATAAGAGAAAATGTAATGTATTTTAACTATGATTCACAGTGGTTTTACATATCGGAGAACACACTACGGTGATCGAAAATCATAAACAAATAAAACAGAAAGGAATTTTAACATTATCCACCATAACGATTCTTTCTCTAGTGCTATTTTTGACGCAAATATCATGTGATAATCTGTCAAAATCTTTTGGACAAACACCGAATCAGATTGAAAATCAAACCTTTTCAATTACACCGGCGCAATTTGGCATCCCTCCTGAGCTTTCCGCAACCCAAAAAAATGCTTCAACGGCAGGCACATGTTCACTCACACCTGCCTCAGTTAGATTGCATGGAACTCCACAACAGACCGAAGGTCCTTATTTTGTCGATGGTATGCCTAACCGTTCAGACATCAGATCAGATACTTCCAAAGGATCAGTAGAACAAGGCATACCGCTGCGCCTAGTAATTCACGTCTACGATGTAGACAATGGCTCATGCGTTCCTCTCAGAGGAGCAAAAGTGGATATTTGGCATGCCAATTCTCAAGGTGTATATTCAGCCGTAAAAGATATGGGAACTGCACAAGAGAACTTCTTACGTGGATACCAAGTGACAGATAATAACGGAACCGTTCATTTCACCACAATCTATCCAGGATGGTATGAGGGAAGAGCAATTCACATTCACGATAAGGTTCGTACTTTTAACGGCTCGGAGAAAACGTTAGAGTGGACAGCACAGCTGTACTTTAACAATTCCGTTAATGAACAGGTGCATGAACAAAATCCTTACAACAATCATGGTCCTCCACAAACAACAAACGAGGAAGATATGATTTATAACGGAGCCTCAGCGGATGGTCTTATTCAAAAAAATAGTGGAGAACAGTTAATGGTCAACATCACTAAGCAAGGAGCATCCTATCTTGGAACATTCGATATTGTTCTAAACGCAGGATAGAATTACTGGATTTTACCAAAATTGCGAAGTTAGGACCATTCTACTGAGTGTATATTTTCAGGAACGCACAGTTTACCAAACATAAATGTGAACGGAACTATTGTCTATCTCTCTTCGAGTTCTAATATTTATGTTCGGAGCGGCGGATAATATATTATTGCAAAGTTTGTCAATGATGCAGCAATGATGAAAAGTGAAAACATACTAGCAATAATCGCATAATCTCTTTCTATCCGCTTCATTAGAGAATTCATTTAATTACTAGCATCCAGTCGTTTTTAACGTTTTGTCACCTGTTTCTTATAATTGCCACTTGATCTTAAGTACTTCCAGAGCAGATGCATTATTTTTGTCGATTTTTAAATATTGATTATCCGTCTTTTCCCAAACTTAAATAAATATCATCACCATTGATTCAATATAATGTCAGATCATGATATCAATGATGAGTTTCTTAGAAAACTTTACGAAAAGACAGTAAATAAGGATGGAATTGAAACTATCGACAGATATGAGATTGGAGTCGAATTAAGATTAGATAATGCCCGTACAGACATTATTGTAGA
>DASTUU010000472.1:0-5715 GCA_035759485.1 Nitrososphaeraceae archaeon | reverse complement strand
ATCGATGAACTAAAAACGAATTATCCATTAGTTGCCGCTATTTTGGACAGAGTACCTGAAATGGATATTGAAGAAGCAGGAAATCTTACGCTGCTTGTTGATAGTGTGAGATGGCTGGGCAAGATGCGTGCTTTGCGTCTGTTAAGGATGGAAGATAGAGCAGTTACAGATCAAGTGATTGAATCAAAGATTAACGAAATAAAGCAAAAAAATCCTCTTTTAGGATATATTCTTGATAGACTACATACTATGAACCTTAAAGAGATCTATACTGGGCTACTAGTAATGGACTCACTTGAACATATTCTGAAGCGTAGACAAGTACAGGTCCTTAGGGAGAAAGGCATTTAAAAGCTAAGAATTGAGAGTTCATCTCAAAATTACTCAAATTCAATGAGTACAAGACGCAGTATAAGAACAGTTGCTGCACACTGCAACTCATAATTCTTTTTGTTAGGAAGCTTATTGAATTACACAATATATACATTATATAGAAAGGTTATTCTTTGCTATTTTGGTCATTCCACTACTAGACTCTTCATTTATCAATGTAGAATATAGTTCAAAGTATTGGTAAATGTTACCTAATAAAGTACATACTATAAATTTGTGCATATCTTGGTCCGGTCTACATGTCGAATGTACAGGTGCTTTGTGGATCTAAAAAATATACCAATCAATAAAGTTAGACTCGAACCTTTCCTGAACTCCTGCACAATTAAGTTAAGTGCACCCAATAAAATAATAATAATAATAATGTTCTTATAGTGCTATACTGTATTCTTGTTGATTATACAATATGTCAACACAATTTGGAAATAAAATAATAATATCTGCAAGCACTGGTCTTGCTTTTATAGTCATAAGCATATTCATGTCCTTCTCAGTGACGGGTATTGAAGCACAAAATATGACTAATCAAACTGAAGGACAACCAACTACGGGTGCCCAACGTATTATTTCTACAATTTGTGCTCAGGAGGCCTCCCAAAGTGGTGTTACTAACACATCGTCTCAAGCAGGAGTTGAAATAAGATGCCTTCTAAGAGAAGCCCGTAACGCAGTATCTGCTGATGCTGCTGATGAAGCAATTCAGTTAATAAATGCGGCGGAAAGTAAATTGTCAGCTGCATTAGGAGGCGATAATAAGACCTCAATCTCCCCATGATTATATATGTAAGATAGAATGTGCTGAAGATCAACTGATTGCAGCAGTCGGATTAAGTTGTGAGCCAACACCACTAATATATCAATAGTCCCATGGAGAAGGGGTTGTAAAAAATAGCACGATTTACAACAGATGGTCTAATACTAAGCCTTGAAGCTAATAGTATAGTCGAGAGTACTGGTGTTTATTACAGCGGGCAAGCTTTTTGTACTAACTAGATACGAGTTTGAAAAATGTTTCTTCTCAGTGTATTAGCGTAACGATCCGATAGGAATTTTAGGAAGGCGAAGTTTTCAGGAATACAAACGCTCTTGCTAGAGGCCTGAAGCTCGTTGACTAACCTACTAACAGGTCCTTCCGATGAATTGATACTACTCAATACAACCTTCCTAATTATATCATGTCTAGATTTTTTTATTTTGTTGTATGGAATATTGGCAACAGCAGCCATAACGAAGATATTGGGCATATCTTCCTGAACGTCGTCCTCTATATCCTCCCAGTCGTCTTGTATATCAAGCAGTGCCTGGTTGTAATGAAGAATTAAAGCGACATTCTCATTAAAGCTTGGAAGATTTGCATCCAAAACCTTTGCATAGACCAGTGAGGCATCTGAAGATTTTGATAGATTAAAATGTCTTATTTCAGCATAGGAGAAAGTGCAATTTTTAAGTATACGACGTTTTATAATCTGCTCAAATTTCCAAAACGCCGAAAACTGCTCTAATGAATAATCTATAGAATAAATGAGATGTTGTGCATCACATTCAGATTGGAGAAATTCATTTACTGATTTATACACTTGTTTTGCGAGCAAAGTGTATCTATCATTCCCAGTCTCATAGAATCTATCTAAGAGAAGAATATACCTAGTTAACGACCTTACTATCCTATATACCCATAATGCCTCAACTAGGTTTTTTGTATCGAAGAAGGCAGCTATAAAGTACGTAGGATCCTGTGCATTTTCATCAATGGCTGAAAATGAATTATCTAAATGCCGGTCAAAGCTGCTTAATAATGCACTTAAAGACACCATCTGCTTCACGAAAAGTAGAATATCAGTGGTACAGTTTAGATCTCTTACTGATTTAGAAATTTTATCTAAATAGACTCTGTTTTCTAAATCGCTACGCTTAGATGTGACTTCCATTGTTTGATAATATGATTTCTGCAGTCATCTCAAAATTATAAATATTACCGCACTATATCCAGATGTATTTACTTAGCGACGCAAAACTCGATTCTATTATGCCCCCATACCATCTGGGATTGATCTTTAAATAGAAGTTATATGTTGCTAAAGAATATGCGGAGGAACACTGCAGGCTCCAACTGGCTCATAATCATAGGAATCGTAGGATTGGTAGCTGCCTTAATAGTAGGAGCCCTGATATGGTTCCAGATCTTGAAATGGTAGTAACGATGATTATACCTAAGATAATATGAGGGGTTATCTTGTTACGGTCTACGTACTTTCCGGATTGCGAAGTGTAACAAAATGAGGACAGGAGAGTCTAACATATTTGACTTTACAGCTCATCCATACAACTGTCTAATGGTTTTGATCAATACAAATATCGCTTGAGGGTATGATATATCTAACCTGTTGCCGTCTGCAGCTTTGAGCAGACTCTTTAGAAATGAAAAGATGCTGACCTGAGGTAACGAATTGTGCTTGTAAGGCTTGTTAAAATAGATAAGAAATAAGCATCCACTGTGGCTAAAAAGAATTTCCATAGATCTAGATGATGGGTTTCGTATGGCTCACAAGGTTCGAAAATTTAGTCTCGAAACTTAGACCCAGGAAATATGGGTATAATTCATACAATATTGTTGTCTCTGCGCATGTTCTCTCACGTTCAAATAAGCACATAGAGTATGAGATCATTGTATTCTATGAAATCTTAGATCTTTGTATTGCTTTTTTGGATTTTGACTAAAATTTCAATAAATAAACAGCAAACCTTAATGGTTACCTATGATCATTTACAGGACATGTCAGATACACAATATAAGACAACAGCTCGAAGGTTTGTTGAAGAAATATTTAATGCACGGAAAACAGAGGCGGCAAAGAACTTTCTTACGCCTAATATAATTTACCATGGGGTAGGTGAAGAGGTTAGGAGTCTGGAGAAATTCAAACAATGGGTCGCCGAAGATCTCTCCGCATTTCCAGATATGAAGGTCACAATACTAGACGATTTTGGAGAACAAAACAAAGTTGCCATTAGATGGACCCTAAAAGCTACACATGAAAAGGACTTTGCCGACTTTCCTGCCACTCATAAGAAGTTTGAGACTCAAGGAGTTGATATCTTTCATTTTGAGGGAGACAAAATCAAAGAGGCATGGACTGTGTGTGACTTGTCTGTACTGGCCCAGTGATTAAGGTGTTCGATTACTCCTTATCTTTCGAACATATCCTCTGTATAACCAGCTGAAGTGTTTGATCATTATTATTATCCATGTATGAAAGCTGGGATTATGCAGTCCTAAAATGTCACAAGCGGCTATGCTTAGTTGATTTATGTGTAACCGCAGAACTATATTTTGATAACATGAAAAGGTAGAAGTATATAAATCGAGCCTAATTAATAAATTTTCAAACTGGTTCTAAAAAATCTGGTGTTAAATGATTCGATTCTGCAGCTTAACGGATCTTACAAAATTATAGCCAAAAGGTTAACCATTAGTCTAGTTGCAGCCTATAGCTTACATCTTTGATAACAAGTCCGCCTTGAGTTTCTGAAATTCTTCTTCCGTTATTATTCCTTGTTGTTTGAGATCACCATATTTTTTCAACTTCTGAGTAAGGTCCTCCTGCTGTGGTTGGGGATGTTGTTTTTGTTGTTGTAGTTGTTGTTGTAGTGCTTCAATTTGCCTTTTTTGTGCCTCCATTTGTTGTTGTGCTTGTTGTTGTTGATATTCGTATGATTGGGCTTGTTCGTCCATTTCATTTTGAGCACGCCTTCTGGCTATACCTGCTCCTAGGGCTGCTGAAGCCCATCTTCCTCTCATAATCTTCAAAAGAATATAGGGAGTTAATATACTTTCTGAAAGGGAGTTTGACTTTAGTAGCTTAGCTATCGATCTATACTTGCGAATATTCCATCATATGGTATGAGTATGAGAGTATGAGAGTATGACAGACCATCCGCAGGGATAACTTGAAATATTGCTAACAAGTCCTTTTGGATCTAGAATATTGACGAACACAATTAATGGATATTGCTGTGTACAACGACAGAAAAATGGAGTAGTTATATTCAAATTCTTATGTAGAATACTACCAGCATCTTATTAGTAGCAGTTAACGCATCTAAGAGGACTTGATTAACAATTAAGTGTCATAGTGTAGACAGTATAGACTGCCATCATCAGTTAGCTTCCAAATCGCAATTACTTCTTGGATTTGCGCGTAGTCCTGGTTATTACATTACTGCCCTCTTCCCCACCATTTAGAATAGAAAAGATCATAAGCAGAGGGTCTCGATTGAAGCAGCAACTCTAATTCAAGAGATAACGAGATTTTCTTAAATCCAAGGTCAATTCTCCATCACAATGCCACCATCATCCAAATCCATCAAATCGGTGGCGAATTCAGTATAGATCTTAATCCTATTGCAACGACATAACGTTTCTTTAACATTTATGATAATAGGGTAACACAAATATTAAGGATCAATCAGCGCCATTATGAAATCTATGAAAGAATTGGCGGCTCGGTCCTCCTGGCTGAGAATCCTTCAGATAGCAATAGGATCAGCAGCTATTATTCTCTCAATAGCTGTTATTGCTATACCCAAACTGGCTCCAATAACTGCTATGGTTATTTTCGCGATAGTTCTTTTCACTGTTGGTGTGGAGAGAATCGCAAGTGGTATTGGGACAGAGTATCTTTCCAGAAAGTCAAGATTCATAAACATTGGGATCGGTGCTGTTGTATTATTTTTTGCCATCATCACCATTGCCTTTCCTCAAAATAGTATAAAGTTTCTTATCTTGATAGTAGGACTAGCACTTCTATTCAATGGAATTATTCGTATAGTAGATGGTATCAGAAAATCTTTTCCACATGCGTCGCAACGGATGTTTCGAATCGGCACTGGAGTATTATGCGTTGCGATAGCGGGGTTCATACTAACTAACCAACAGTTTGGGCTATTTGTGGTAGTGTTGGTAATGGTCGTGGCGTTGGTTATACAAGGAGCAGAGATAATCTATGCTGGAATTAAGGGAGAGAGATCTCCACTTGTAAGAAAAAGGTAGTAAAGGACAAGAAGGATATTGCGAGTAATGAAGACTTACTTAGAGTCTAACTAACTATATGCAAACAGTCTCCTCTCCACAAATCTAAAGTACATCATCGCAGGCTGTGATAATTCTTCAAGGCGTAGCCACTGCTCTTGTCCCATCTACTGCTCTTGTCCAATCTATGTGAGTCAGTAGAGGTCAAATAGATCCAAATTTATATTGATATCATAATACTGCATTAGTAAGTTAATGAATAAAAATAGTAAGATGAACGCCCAAGATCTATA
>DASTUU010000471.1:0-3029 GCA_035759485.1 Nitrososphaeraceae archaeon | reverse complement strand
GAGCATCGGTCAGCATACGATAGACCTAAAAGTAGAAACGATACTCGAAAACAACGCAGAGATACTGAGAATGATGGAGTTGTTAAAGGCCACTGATGGCATTAAAGATGTAGTATGGACAGAGATTGTAGAAATAGTGGGTAGAAAGACTTCGATACCTAATCAGATTATTGACAAGCTTTGATTGTTAAAGCTGTTATTACTTATTTGTAGCTAGTTAGAATTAGAGACCGGATATATGAAGAAGTAAGAAAAACCACTTTCTCAATCTCTGTGGTTTATGCGTGCATAAGCTACCCTTTATTCGATTTTCTCGATCTTCCTACCATCAGTAGCTTGGACTTATCACTTTCATATTCCTCTAACATAATAATATGTCGAGATTTGCTAGTTGAAAGTGTTAACCCATTATATTTGAGAGGATTAAGGCAGGCACTATATATTTTGCATAGCTTAAATGAAGGCCAAAATAATGACCAGATCGTTCAGAAGTTTGATGGCGACAGTCAGCTGGTAGAAATCTGGACCACTTTCCTGGTAAACAATCACTGGGTCACAAGGAATGAACTTGGTGAAATGGTAGTCACCGAGAGAGGGAGATTGTGCATCAGAAAGTATGGGAGTATCGAAGCAAATTCAGTGTATAAGAAATTTATCCATGATATTTTGAGCAGATAGGCGAGCGGAACATTATCACCAAGTAGAAGGCAGAAAAGGCTTGCTAATGGCACTTTCAGAGTATAGTCGCAAGTGGGTCTTGAAAAAAATTGCGTACGAGTTATCTCAACCAGAGGCTTGTCGTAAAGTTGGCAACCATGGTTCGGCAAGGCGTCATGGAATTATTTTGGAAGATTATTAGCATTTTTTGAAGAATTGGAGGAAATGCATGTACAGTAATGTAGACTGCTCAGTAAATACAATATATGATACTCATTGGGCAATTTCTGTTGAGAATAATCTGTTAAAGCTGTTATATTAGATATTAATCGATTAACTATTACCCACATGACAGAAAGTGAAGCGCATAGAGATGCAGAAGATGAGGGAGATAAAATTAATGCTGGTGCAGAGGCAAGCAGGTCCCATATTATTACAGAGAAAAATACACAATCGGCGCAGCAGGTAGCAGAAAATCTCAAAGATGCAGCTAGACGCATTCGAGAGACGTCAAATGCCATGAGAGATGCGGTAAGAACAATTCGTGAGAGCGGCGCAATTGACGAACTGATGGGGGCCCTCCGTGAGGCATCTATTGCTGCTCGTGATACTGCAAGAGATATTAATGAAACTGCCAGAGATTTGAAGGAGCGCGGTGTTATTCGCAATACAGCCACAGCTATAGAAGAAACGACCTTATCCGCAAAAGATACAGTACAGACAGCTAGAGACACAATAAGAGAGGCTGCTGAGGCGGCTCCTCAAACTACTGAAGCTGTAAGAAAGGGTGCTGAAACTGTAAAGCAGAAATCAGGAAAAATGATGGAAAAGGCAAAGAAAGATAGAGTCTGAAAGGATTAGGAAGGATAGCGCGTAAGGTCATAATCGTCTTCCACCGCCACCTCTACACTATTACTCTGTTATAGGATAAAAAGACACATCAATCGTCATATTTGGGTCATATTTGGAAGTAGATTAAATCCTGACAGAACCGACCCAGGAGAAAAATCTTAGACAAAAAGCTGCAAAAATGAATGAATGATAAAAGCCAAGAATCAAATGACTATCGCCAGTAGATGATCTCTCTTTTATTTTTGTACTTATAATGGGAGGGTTCCATGAATCATCATCAAATCAAAAGTTCCCATATGGCCAATGTTGAATTCTATTAACTATTTTAGAGGAATTGTTGTAGCAAACGTTGATAGGTTATGGTGTCAGATTAATTAAGGAAGCGAGCAGATGGCAAGACCATTGAGTATTCTGGACATAGTCATTATCGTTGCCCTCATAATAGTGGCCGCTATAGTGATATACTTCCTCACACCGCTTATTATAGTCCTAGTTATAATTGGTGCTGGTTATTTTATATATAAATGGTATAAGCGCAGAAAAGCTCTTAGAGCTACGTAGAATTACAGCAACAAATAGATCAACTATTTTTTCTTTTGGTAAAAAAAGGATGCTGGCAAGGCGCACAACAACAACATCATCATCATATAACTAACTTCGTAACAGGTATTATAAGATCAAACTATTGTTGGTAAAATCACCTAAATGATATCTTATTTCAATCGCTTGGCCATACCTATCCTAGAATCAATGACTTTTATCTGCTCCTCTATTAGCTTTTTGTATCCTATCAAAAGGTCAACCTGTTCTTCGTAGGGTACCTTACGAATCATTGTCGTCGTATCTTCAAATACTCGAGCTAGCTCTTCCACCATTGGACCAAGAGCCCCAATTTCAAGGGAGTCTTTTGCTGCACTAACATGACTAGGGTTGAGAGATTTGTCAAGCTCACCAAATTTTTCCTTCGCAAAGGAGCCTACCTTGACGCCAACAGCGTCCATCACATCTAGTACCGATTCTTCTGCTTGATGAGCCTTCATGGAAAGCGAATCATCCTCTTTCTTTGTGGGCAGAGAGGCATCTGGAGCTAATTGTATTTTGATTTCATCATTAGCCTCACTGGTTGCGACAGGTACAGGAGGTTGATTATTAGCTACTACAGGGTTTGGTTCTTCTTCAATTCTTAGATCATTCGTAGTGGGGGCAGAGGATTGAGGGCGTTGTTTTCCTCTTGATGACATTTCTATTTCTTCATCTTCATCATCAACCCTTATTTCTTCCTCTTCGAAAGAGATGTTTTCTGTGGCAGCGGCATGGTTCTCAACAGTATTATTACTATTATTACTACTACTTCTTGCGCTTGTACTCTTGGCTTCTTCCGTACCCATCTTATGGATAGCTAGGGCTTGAAAGCTTATAGACGTTGTAGTAGAATGATACTAGATTGAGTAAGTGTAATTTCAAACTATTTCTCACAGATGCATATGCGTGGATTCATATGCGCCAAATAACAACAATAG
>DASTUU010000470.1:0-8501 GCA_035759485.1 Nitrososphaeraceae archaeon | reverse complement strand
ACGTATAACATATTTAGAGAACATTTGTCCCGGTTTTTTAAGTGGTTATATTATCCAGATTTAGACTATCAACTTAGAAAGCAGGCAGTAAAGCCGGCGGTAATAACAAACATTCCTCAATTGAAGCGTAAAGAGATATCAAACTACGAACCTACCGATCTGTGGACTACTGAAGAGGAATTACTATTCCTAAAATATTGTCCTTCAAAAAGAGACAAATGTTATCATGCAGTATCTAGAGATACTAGCGCGCGGCCGATAGAGATATTGAGACTTAAAAGACGAGACGTAAAATTTAAGGAAATAGGAACCTCACAATATGCAGAGGTAACGCTTAAAGGCAGAAAAGGAAAAGAGGGACAGCGAACGGTGCCGCTTATAGATTCATTACCCTACCTAAAAGACTATCTATTAAATGAACATCCTATGCCTAGTAATCCAGACGCTCCGCTTATATCCTCTACTGGTAAATCGCTAGGTCGTCATCTTAGAACAAAGCGGATATGGGATATTTACGACAACCACAAAAAGAAGACATTCCCCGGCTTGCTACAGTCGCCAGACGTTTCACCTGAAGATAAACAAAAAATTGTCGAACTATTAAAGAAGCCTTGGAACCCCTACATTCGCCGTCATACAGCATTGACAGCCAAGTCCAAAATATTAAGGGATAACGTATTCAAACAGCACGCGGGCTGGACTAAAAACTCACAAATGCAAATTAAATATCTACACTACTTCGGAAATGAATCTAGTGAATCACTACTAGAAGCATATGGCTTAGTGGATCATGGCGTGCAGCTAGACCAGCTAAGACCGAAGCAATGTCCAAATTGTAATGAAAGTTGTAAAGTGGATGATAAATTCTGTCCTAAATGTATGATGGTCTTGTCCTACGACTCATATAATGAAGTAATAGATAAGCAAAGGCAATTTGAGTCAGATATGAAGGAAGTGCATGATATATTGTCAGAGATAAAGGATTTGAAGAAAAAATTAAAAAAGGACTAGAATAGGTTAACGTTATTTTTCCTTTTCTTTCTGTTTCTTATAAGCTTCAACTAATAATTTTATTAGCTCTTCCATTGAAAGATCTTTTCCTTCATCTATAAGTATATGAGCTTTAATTTTAGCTAATTCTAACCTTAATTCATTGCTTACACGAATACTAGACATTAAGATTTGCTCTTGTTCTTGTTGTTGATGCTGTCGTTGTATCTTATGCTGCGCCATTACATAAGCATAATGTTATACTGAGATATATATTTATTCAATTATGCAGTGAATTATTGTGTATTTGCATGCATTTATATATGTTTAAAGCATAATAACCCACGCGATGAAGAGATGCGATTTCAAATTAGACGCGGCGACGTTATACAACCCTTTTATTCTTGAGTTGCCAAGTAGTCGAGATTCAAAAGCAGATATAATTTTATTTTGGAGTTGTCGAACAAGGTGAGATTCAAGATTGTGGATAATTAAAAACACAATACAGTAGTCATCAAAGGAGGTCAAACTCCTGACTGACGACGCACACAATATTACGGAATTATCTGATATAAAGCTAACACTAAAAGAGCATCGTCAACTACTCAAAATCGTAAGTCAATGTCAAAAATGTACTAGTAAATTTAACGAACAATTGGTTGATGGTGGCGGTTCAGGCCACCACAAAGAGACAGAAACCCACTACACTGCCGAGTCTATTGAAGCAAAGGGAGTAGGTAATTACGGAACTTAACACATACTGTACATATAAACATTTTCCTAAATTATTAGCGTTCGTTATAGTTCTATACACAGGAGTTGTAAATTAATGGTTAGACCTAGAGGTAAACCAAACAACTCCGGCACACCATTAACACCTAGACGTGCAAATGGAAATATTGATTGGAATCAAGTTCGTGATAAATATGTTTACCAATAATATCGAACCAGATCACACCAAACACATTACGTGGGCTTATGTATCTTTTAAAAGGAGACCAAATCCTTAAGAAATCAGACTATAATGGTTTAATAACACATTGCAGGGACTGGCGTAAAGAAGGATTAATTGATTGGGATGATATCATAGATGGTAGCGGCCGAGGCGTAATAAATGACTTTTCTGATTATAAGAATATACCCACATTTGTAGATGATCATGTTGATTATTTACAAAACGCTGGATATTATTATAACAGACTTTTAAATGGGGAATGGCGTTGGATAGGTCAACCTAATTACATTGAGATCTGGTGTGAAAAACATGCTATAGCTGGAATGATAGCTAAGATAACAAAAAGTAGGTACGTCAGAATTGCCTTTAACAAGGGTAATCCAGGCTGGGGTTACATGCATGATAATTACACAAGACTAGAAAATGAAATGTATAGTAATTTACAATTTCTTTCTAAACGTAAGAACATATACATTTGGTATCTTGGCGACTGGGATAAACATGGTCGTCACATGGATTTTGAAATTGAAAATCAGTTAAGATACTTTGGTCTATGGGATAGAATTAATTTTAAAAGAATTGCTTTATTGCCGGCACAAATACAATCTTATAAATTACCTGAAAATTTTGAAGGAGAAAAAGGCTATGAAGTTGACGCATTAAATGCACGCAATCCTGAAGCATTCAAAGAACTAATTCTAAGTCATATAGATGCATACTTTGACGAAAGAATACATAAAAAAATCCTAAATCAGCATCCTGCAAAGGACATTGACAATCTGGTAAGGACACACGTTAAATTTGTTTCAGAAATGGAGCCAAGGAATGAATAAAAGCGTTATGTCTTGGAATAACAGTATTATAATTTGCGACGGTAATACTTCTCTAGATTATACTCTCGTAATAATACCATGTGATAACATTCGAAGAAGAACGGCGCAACCGACGTATCAAAAGATCCAGGCACAGTGTCTTAAAGAACAACGGAGAAACTATATTCATACCTTCAAGAAATGGAAGGTCCGTAACCATTCAGACAACCGGCTATCCTATCGAACATTTAGAGTGCGGCCATTATTGGATAACAACTTCTACTCTAAAGCACATCACCTGTCCAGGTTGTGGAACTACGATCAATCGAACCAAGAATCTAACTTTGTTCCGAGGAGATGTGTAGTTCAATGTCTAAGAGAATAATAAACAGGAAAAAGAGCCTCACACTATTCCGTGGAGAAATGTAATACTATGATGGTGGCAAAAGAAACAAAAGAAGGCGAAGGAGCGTTACCCCAGAGAGAAACAGAGGTTAGAGGATCTGAAATGGAGGTTCTACTGAAATGAGCTTTCAATGCCGTTATGGTTGTGGGACTTGGTGTATTGTTGATCCTTCGATCAAAACTAACACAGGGAAGCTAATTCCTTTGAACAGCATAACTCATGAGCCGCATGAATGTCATTTGTCGCCCTATTTCCTCGCCAAAAGTAGTAAGGTAAGGGCCAAGGCCATCCAAATACAGGAAATTCAAAAAATAGACGACTATGCTCTAATACAACAAACACAAGAGCAAATAAAACATATCAATACAAGGCTGGCAAATTACAGGTTTGTTCTAACGGTAGAACCAAAACAAAAGGAGTCTTCAGAATGACATCAGTTGAAGAGCAAAGAGCGATAATAGAACAAGACAGGCTCAACCAACTAACACCATTTAACGAGAAGACACAATTCCTCCCTGCGGACCTATTCATACTGAAAGGGTTCAGAGGTGGACAGCCTGTTTACGAAAGAAACCCGCGCTGGCATGACGACAAAGGTTACTTTATTGGGAGACCTAAGAAATGACCGTCACAGACGAAAAAGAAGAAGAATGGAAGAAGCTTAACGAGCATATTGCAAAGGCAAAGGAGTCCAAGAGGATAAGTGAAGCTCAAAAAGAATTCGGAAGGGTTCTTAACGAGAATATAGGAGATGTCAAGGGTAAGAAAGACAAAGAAAAGGAAAGGCTGGCACACTTCGTACAAAAATATTCAAAACCTGACGGCAGCTTAATTACTGAAGCTGTCATTGTTGGAGATATACCATACTTTGCAGTAGCACGAACTACAGAGAAAGAAGTTAATGTAACATTAGAAGACTTCATAAAAATAAGTGACAGGACAGAATACAAACCCTTCGAACCCGAAGCCTACCTTAACAAACCGTATAAATTCAGGTCTACAGAGGAGTTTGACGATACAATTGAGAAAGCAAAAGGGGAAACCCCTGATAGTCTATACAAGAAAGTAAAAAAGATATGGTCCAAATACATAGACGCTGACAATTTCCATATATCGATATGCGCGGCTGACACCATGTTCACATACTTTCAGGACAAAATAGGTATGACTCATTACCTGTTTTTCGTAGGAAATAATAGCTCAGGTAAGTCCAATAACCTTCTTGTGCTAAATCGTCTAGCATATAGGAATTTCACCTCTACGGATATGACAGCAGCTAACATATTCACCTTCTTAGGCAGTGGAGAAGAAGGACAAGGAACGTTATGTGAAGACGAAGCTGACGGCATTGAAAACTCTAATGAAAAAATGGCTATACATAAGAACGGCTATATAACAGGGTTCCCTGTTAGCAGAATAGATACTTCTTTCGGAAGGAAGCAGCTAAAATACAATACATTCTGTTTCAAGGCATTTGCAGCCGAAAGGTTTCCAGACTCATTCAAGGCCAAAGGTTTCAACCAACGAGTATTAGAAATTCAATGCTATTATGGAGATCCAGACGAAGATATAGCAGAAGTTACTAATTCGGCAGGAGACGAAAGACTTCAAAGCTTATCAGACGAATTAGAAGAGACACGTAACCTATTACTGGCTTATCGGTTACTACATTTCAATATCGAGATACCAGACATAAAGCTTAACATAAAAGGTAGGGAAAAACAGTTATTCAAACCAGTAATAAGAGTATTCCAAAACACAGAGACATTAATGGAGCTGTTACCAGTCATAAGCAATTATGTAACACAAAAAAGAGAAGCTAACGACGCGACATTTAACGCATATCTATATAGGACTATAAGAGACATGATAAAAGAACAGAGTCATACAGTATTATCGTCAACTAAAATATGGGACCGTATAGTAAGTGACTTGGAAGCTACAGTAATATCGGGTAGGAACCTTTCAGCTGACACAACTGAATTTGGGGTTATATCTCAAAAGGAAATAATTCAGACACTAGAACATGTATTTGGCGCCAAGAAGAAAAGAACCAATACCGGCAGATATCTAGTCTTTAACACAGTTAAATTGGATCAATTAGGGAAGGTATACGACCTATCTATATGGGTAGAGATAGTAAAAGAGGGAACTAATCCAAATCCAAATCCAAATACAAAGTCAGTGACGGGTGTGACGGGTGTGACGGATATAGGAACGGACAAAGAAGAAGATTATACGTTTAAAGGCCTAGGAGACAAGGGAATTGAGCGTGAAAATATGGAATTTGGAGGTAAAGACTCCACAAATAATGAGGGTATGCACACCTATAACCCGTCACATGTGTCACATACGTCACTTTCTGAGGAACAAAAAGCGGAGGCTAGAGCCAAATACGACGCTACAAGAGCAAGGATTAGAAGAAAGTAAGTGAGCTTAACTTAGCTTTGACAACTGAATTAGAACTAGCAAATAAAGCTCCTAGTAGCTTTTCTATCGTAAAGCTATTAAAATGCAAATATCAGGAGCTAGAAAGCTATATCCAGCTAACTGCCGGACCGGCTACTGGTGTCCTTTACATAACAGAGAATTCTCCGCAGTTTCTTAGTGGACATGTCCGCTTAAGAGGTAGAGATGAAGGCAGATATCCATACAAGTATTTGGAAATGATTGATTATCTTTTTGGTCCCGAAGCAAACACGATTGAAGTATGCAGCCGTAGCGTCAAAGGTTGTATCACGGTAGATATTAACCCTGATACAAGCCCCGACATAGTTGACGATGCCCAGCAATTAAACTTTATAGCTGATAATAGCTTTAACAGATGGCGAGCAGATCCACCGTATAACGAAGATACAGCTTTATCCATGTATAACACAAAGCTTCCCAACACAGCGAAGCTATTGGCTGCAGGCGCTAGAGTTTGTAAACCAAACTCGTTAATGTTTCTCTTGTTGGGACCACAGAATTATCAATATTGCCCCAAAGGTATCAAAAGAATTGGATGGATATGCTGTACAATAGTACCAAATAATGAGCTTCGAGCTTTACATATATTTTACAAATATTAATTCCTAAATTGACACCATTTATTTTTTATTTATATGATACTAAAGACCGGTCATGCCGGTTTCAGCGCTGAAAGTGACTTCCCTTGACATGTGGGCGGCTATCTCCTTCCTGTCTTTCCTTTCCTACTAACAAAACCATCCCATTGGTTGGATTGGATTGGATCGGAAGGGGCATATGTTGAGTGTTCTGGGTTTTCAGACCGGCCTAATACCGATAGCCTTTTTACTACCCCAAAGTACTCATCAAATGACCTAAAATATCAGCAACCATCTCAGAAGCAGCGAAAAAAAGGATTCTTGTAGTCGATGATGAACAAGACCTTAATTTTACCCTAAAAGCAATTCTGGACGAAACTGGGTCATTTCAAGTCGAATCGTTTACTAATCCAATATTGGCATTGACTGAGTTCAAGGCCGGTGTATATGATTTAGCAGTTCTAGACATTCGAATGCCAGGAATGAATGGCTTTCAGCTATATAGAAAACTAAAAGACATGGATAACAGGCTAAAGATATGTTTTCTGACTGCCGCTGATATGCTTTACTACCGAGAAACAGATTCAGATATTATCGATGATTTGGGAACAGATTGTTTTGTCTCCAAACCTGTCGACAACGAATATCTTGTAAAAAATATAGAAGCAATATTATCACAAAATTAACCAGTCATCTAACAAACATACTAAAGAAAAATCTAAGGTCTAATCTCTGTACTATAGCGTAATAGTGACATTTAAAGAAGATCTGCAGAAGTTAGCTACAACAGGCAGCGTTGTCAGGTTCTAACTAACTCATTATGTGAAATAGTTCACATTATTCACATTGTAATACTGTTTAGAAGATGACTTTATCAGCAAACGTTACAGAAACAAATACAAAGAGAAAGACACTTTCTCTGAGCGAAAAGACATACAACAAACTAGCAAAATACCGACATTGGTCCGAAAGTGCAGATCAACTTATTAACAGAATTTAGACGAGCGGAACGGCAAAGAGGTTAGCGAACACAGCGCCTTGGGAGAATGAAAGATGACTTTGAATCACGAAGGAATGGATGTAAACTTTGAGAAGGGAATGAAAGGAGATAAAGCAAAAAATAAGTAATACGAGAAAAAAATGAAAGAACAAGACCTTATCTCTTTGCGCAGATCCAAAGTATTGGAGTTGTTAGCGCAGGGCTACACAAACCAAAGAGAGATAGCGCATATGTTATCAGTCAGTGAACCAACCGTGTCAAGAGACATTGCGCATATAACCAGAGAAAGCAAAGAAAATTTAGGCTATTTCGTTCAAAAGCGGTTACCATTAGAAATTGAAAGGTGTTATATGGCACTTAACCTGGTATTACGCAAAGCATTTGAAATAACTAATTTACCTAGCGCAAAGGTATCAGAGAAGTTACAGGCACTTTCTGTAATATTGACAACATATGATAAGATAGAGGATTTGATTGACAATAGACATGTAGCGGACGATATAATTAAAGGATTTGAGAGAAAAGAAGAGGAGTTACAACAAAAGGAATTTGAATTCGAACGAAAGAAGGAAAGACAACGAATGATAGAAGAAGGTATGGACCCAGAACTAGTTGACGATCCGAATAGGGTTGCGTAATAGAAAATATTGGATATTAACGAGGGCTTGAAAATTAAGGACTACAGGGAGTATAATCCATAATCATCGTGTCACCAACACTTAAAGATACAACCACAGGAGAAACAAGAAGGATACACATATGCTATGAATGTGATCCTGATCAATACCCAAAGGGTAAACCTATCGATCCTAACGATTCGATGGCCAGGCCAAATACAAAAGGAGAATGGGTGTGCGGAGATTGTCAGATTGAAGAGCTGAACAAAAGAAAGATACGTGTTTTAGGTCCTGATCATAAAGACATAAAATGGTTTATAGATATGGAGAATAGACAGGTTAAGGCATACAACAATTATGCTAAGCGGGTAAACGAGAACATGGGTGCAGGTCTAAAATATCGTAAGAACAAGTATACCGGAAGAATACTTTTTTGATTTACTACATCCACACTCTCCTTCTAGATTTCTGCCAAGAATACCTTTATTTTCTATTGCACTATAAGCACTGGTATATTGATATTACTTATTGTCTTTCTGGTTTCGCTAAATAATGATCTCATCCAAGAATCAAGATGAGAGGTTGCCATAACTATTAAATCATATTTTGTCTGTTCACATTCCTTTACTATTTCCTCTTGTGTACTTCCGGTCTTTATTTGGTAGGATATCTTA
>DASTUU010000469.1:0-5041 GCA_035759485.1 Nitrososphaeraceae archaeon | reverse complement strand
GCCTCGGCTTCTTAGCCGTTAGAATATCAACGAGAGATCTGCTTCTTAGCCATAACCTGAGATCTAATTGATGCCAAGGATTGATCAACTTGATATACTGCTAATTTCTCTCTTCCAAAAATCTCAAACTTTTGAAGAATTGTTTGAAATAGGATCTCTTCTTCCACTTGTTCGCTTATAAACCATTGTAAGAATAAGGATGTAGCACGGTCTTTTTCTTTTTCAGCAACTTCTGCTAAATTATTGATGAGTTTTGTAACAGTCTGTTCACTCTTTAAAGCAGCTTGAAAAGTAGATTCTAGTGAATCGAATTTACCTGGAGGTTTTTCTATTGCTGGAATTATGGCTTCGGCTTCAGCATTATTAAGATAATGAACTAACTTTAACATGTGCGTATTTTCCTCAATTGCTTGTTCGAAAAAGAATGCTGCGCCTCCATCATATCCAGTTCTTTCACACCATGATCCCATCGCAACATATGCGTTAATAGCTGATGCTTCATAAGAAATTTGATCATTGATCGCTTTTTCCATTTGTAATGATATTCTCATTGTAACAACTTTGGTATTCTTCCGTTATCTATATTTTTTCGGTATACTGATGATGCATGTTAATCTTAAAGAAAAGCAAAAAAGACAAGAACAGCATAAGTATAAATGTTGTCCCTGTATCTCGACGTTCTATACAAAAATCGATTAACTAGGATCGTTTGATATGAGACCTTATTTTCTCTCTTAATTCTGGAGTCATTAAATCTTCTGGTTTATATCCATGGTCTCTTATTGCATGTTCTTCAGCAGTTTTCATGATTTCTTCTTCTGTTTCGCCTTTACAAACATAGTCACAATCCATTCCAACTTCTCTACATGAGACAGTTAACATTGTCTCTTTCTCAAAGGACAAAATAATACACTTATATGCTTTATGTGAGGTGAACAGTTTCTTATGCTGTAGAATAACTGCTGATTCGCAGTTAAAGTAGGTAATAGAGGAATCAAATAGGGATATTCCTGAAACCCTTGGTATGCTTTTGTCTCCATTTGGAAACTTATCGCACACTTCTATCCTCTATTACTACGTATGATTAAGGTGTATTCAATTATAATCATTTCTACGTAAATAGGAACATTTTATATACTACCATACGGTTCACAGAATCGTTATCAAAGATGAATACAAAGAGATTCACTATCAGTATTACAGCAGGAATTGCAGTCATGTTATTACTAATTGGAGGAACAGGAGCGGGAAAACATAAAACAAAGATTAATGCCAAAATAGTAGATGACGAATATGAAAGTGAATAGAAAACCTCCAAATCCTGTCAGTTAACTGGTTGCAGCATTTAACCGTGCTTCCATATTAAAAAAACTAGAACACTTCTTGCAAACAACCACAGACTTATCGTGTACCTCCACTTTTTCACAGATCTTGCAGAGCCGTGGCGCGATCAATCAACCTCCTTTTTAATCATCACTCATCTACTTTTTTTCCTTCGGTGGAATCTCACTTGTATCCCTGGCATCTCGTCCATTGAACTTATACACCTGCAGCTGCTCGAACCATGAAGTGAAAACTTGATAATACTCCGGTGGCAGACTAGACAGCTAGGGCAATTGTAATTTTTTACTTTCAACCATATAGGCATATAGTTTAGTTGTATTTCTGATGTTTGACCAATAGACGAGGCAGTATATGCAGGAACTGCAGCGGTAGCGGCGGTACAACAATGCACATGGCAGTGCACTAGCAGTTATTATTCCAGCTCCATTCTGGGTAGTGTCGATACTTCAAATATCAATATTTCAGATATTATTTTCAAACAAAAGAATAATCTCTCATCTTTAATAGGGAATTTGCTTAATGAATAAAGGTCATATTTAATCGAATTCTAGCCATGAAACATATAGTTGCTCTGGACTATCTACGTACTCCACGGACAAGCCAGGCACGAGCGATGAGATGAATCGACCCATCAGGAGCGATGGGAAGTGTTAGCCGAATCTGTTCTCGCAGAGCAAATCTTTGTTCTTCAGAAAGCGACATAGCATAACCAGGAGCAGGACCTTGGTCACCTAGAAATGGAGACCAGTAATCGTCGAAATCGCAAAAGGTAGTGGCGACATCGATTTGATGGACTTCCACCTCTCCTAGCTGGGCAGTCTGAAACAGTTGTCGGAGGGGCTTCGGTTGACATAAAGGGAAGCGCTGTCCTTCATCTAAGGCGAATACTGCCTTGTCAAGTGCCACGGCAGCATCCCAGAAATAGCGCATAAGTTGCATCTTGCTTGCGTAATCCCATACATATGCCGCTACAGTTCGACCTATACGCACAGCTCTGGTCATCTCACTTAGCGCTTTACTTGGTTGAGGAAAAAAATTGAGCGCTAGTCCGGAGACTGCTGCATCATAGGCGGCTGACTCAACGGGCAGTGCTTGTGCATCTCCTAGGCGAAAAGCTACACGTGAATCTTGAATCTGCTTGCGAGCAAACTCAATATATCCCTCCGAAGAGTCAATACCCAGCACCACGTGCGGAGACGCAGTATCAAGGATGGTTTGGCTGAGGGCTCCTGTCCCACATCCAACATCTAACCACTTGGCACCTGATGGAATGTCAAGCCAGGTCAGAAACTGGCGAGCGACTAGCCTGCTCCACCGACCTACGTAGTATTCATAGCCTGCTCCGCCAGTCCACATGTCTTTCTGTTTATGTGATGTCATATGACTTAAGCTATATCTTGCTGCAAAGTAGTATTCTCGTGACAGTTATTTGTAAATAATCTGACAAGAATAAAGGCTACATATGACACTTTACATGACGATGACAAGGGACGATGTATTTTGCAATTACAGATGATAAGAAACAGAACTATTATACAAAATTCCTGCTTCCCATTATAATTTTCTAAATAAAAAAGCATCCGACTATATTAAGATTGTTGAGAGTGAAGATGAGAAGGTCAAGGCTTGGATGCAGGCTTGGGAGAAACTAAATTCCATTTCTAACCATTAACCTTCAAACATCTTCAAAAGCTGATACAATCTGAAGCTGGTCAAACTGATGCTAGCATCAATTTACAGGCAAACTGCAAGGTAAAGCCTTTTGGTACTGGGACCCAGTAGAGCACAAAAAAGAGATAGAAAAGACAATGGTAACTGCTGCTTCAACAATATCATAGGACTACCCAAAAAGGATAGCATAGAAAAGCCACTATTTGGTTATGAACAGATATTATACAGGGCACTGCTAGATAAAATTGACGAGCTCGCCAAAAAGTTAGGAATAACAGATAAAGAAGAAGAGCAATCTATTATAAATAATGCATTCGATCTTGTATAACAATGAGATTGCTTTCAGTCAATGTTGGGCTTCCAAGACAAGTGGTCTTTAATAGGCAAGTTGTAACTACTTCTATCTTCAAGGATCCAGTCAAAGGTCCAATCATGCTACGAAAGCTTAACCTTGATGGTGACAGACAAGCAGATTTAACTGTCCACGGAGGGATAGACAAGGCAGTATACTCTTTCCCCAGCAGAACATTATGACTACTGGCGTAAACAATTTCCCAATATGGATCTTGTATGGGGAATGTTTGGAGAGAATTTTACTACTGAAGGTTTAATGGAAGATTCTGTTAATATTGGTGATCAGTTTCAAATAGGATCTGCTAAGCTTGTAGCAACACAACCTCGAATGCCATGTTATAAACTTGGTGTTAGGTTTGGGCGTATGGAGGTCATTAGACAGTTTATGGCAAGTGGTCGTCCAGGTATTTATTTTAAGGTATTGCAAGAAGGACAAGTCAAAGTACGTGATAAAATAAAGGTTATCAGAAAAGATGAAAATAATGTCACGGTAAAAGACATTGTCCGTCTTTATGTTAGAGACCACGAAGACATTGATACCATGAGGCGAGCAACAAAAATAGAAGCTCTGCCAGAAGGATGGAGATATGAATTCCAGCAAAAGATTGAGCGATCAGGAAGAAAATGAAAATTATATAACAACAGCAATGGAGTTTATTATTATTATTATGAGGATCTTCATCAAATAGGAAGATGACGGCAGAAACTGTATCGTCATAGATAGCGCAGCAAAGGTTCCACGTATACAGCTGTAGATTAATAAGAAGCACTAACTAGACAAACAAACATCTTCCTAGAACTAATTCTTCCTTTCTTTATTGTAAATATGTTCATATAGAACCACCGTTAAAGAGGAAGAAAGATTTAAGAATCGCATATCATGAAGTAGTGGCATTCAAATGTTTGTTTTAGTATGTCGTGAAACTGGCTTGGACTGTGATTATATCATACAAGGTGAGACTAAAGAAGAATTCTTAAAAAATGGGGCAGACCACGCCATATACCAACATGGAATGAATGCGGAGGACATATACTCTGACAAAATTGCTGTTAATTTCTTATGTCATTCTTTTAGCAAGGTAAACAACAGATAGATTTTGAATTTCTATTCAAGCATTTCTTCTTCTCTCTACTCTATTAGCACTTCACCAGGCTGTACTGAACGCATACGAGTCCTGACACATATGCATCATAATATGGCAAGCCTCAGATGCTACTCCAGGAATAGAACCAAAGGGAAAAAGTAAACAGTCAGCAAAAAGCAGCGTTTCGATTTCTGGTCATTTTTCATTATTAATGTTTGATAAGATTAGAGGTTTCAAGTCCCTGACAGGTGGCAGGCTTCTTTTGAGTAAATGCCTCTATATATGATAACGCGCTGAGACTGTCATGTCAACAACAACTCAAGCTAGCTCTGAATCGCGTGGTCAGTATAAAGCGAAGGCTTATGCTGCTGCGAGTGCGAAATCGCCGCTTGCTCCGGTGACGATCCCACGACGCGATCCGGGCGAACATGATGTTCAAATCGAAGTCCTTTTCTGCGGTATATGCCACTCTGACTTGCACCAAGTCCGTAATGAGTGGAGTGCGATGCCTACTGTCTATCCATGCGTTCCCGGACATGAGATCGTTGGCCGTGTCACCAAGGTCGGATCTGCAGTCACCAAGTTCA
>DASTUU010000468.1:0-8357 GCA_035759485.1 Nitrososphaeraceae archaeon | reverse complement strand
TATGAATTGACTCATGATAAATATCCCTAACTGCATCTACGAATGATTCTGGCAATGTTGGGTGGGGATGTATTGTATCATAGATATCCTTAGGGCGTAGATTAGACCTTATTGCTAGCGCCGCCTCTCCAATTATCTCGCCGGCATGTGCTCCTATAACATAAGTGCCGACTAGTTTTCCCTCTCTCTCAAAGGCCTTTATGATACCCCTTGTATCTCCCAAGCAGTTTGCCTTGGCACTTGCTACTAGGGGAAATTCTCCAGATTTGCCTTTCAAATCTCCTACGAATGAAACCTCTGGATATGTAAATATGCTAACAGGTACTATTCTATAATCAAGTCCGTCACTAGATACTCCCATGATATCTTCTGCAGCGACCTCACCCTGTTTTGAAGCTACATGCGCAAGCTCATATATACCGGTTACATCGCCTATTGCATAGATAGAGGGAATATTTGTTCGCATTTTGTTATCTACATTTATTCCCTTTGCATTAAAACTGATACCAACATTATCAAGTTCTTTACTACTTATGTTCGGCCTTCTGCCTATGCAGAGAAGTATTCTTTCTGATTTGATCTCTTGCTTGTCAACAAAAACAGTAGTATCTACAATTTTGCCTACTTTTGACTTTGTAATTATAGTTATACCATCCAAGATCATGTACTTTTCAATCATGTTTCCGATTTCCCCTATTTGCAAAGGTAGCAGATGATCTTGAGCTTCTATCAAACAAACTCTGCAGCCAAGTGCATTAAGAATAGAAGCAAATTCGCATCCACTGTAACCCCCTCCAATAATAGTAATTGAGATAGGCAGGTGGTCTAACTCAAGAACCGAGGTAGTTGAAAGTATATGTTCTCCAAACTGGTAACCAGGCAAGCAAATAGGAAGGCTACCCGTAGCAATAACTAGATTTTTGGTTTTCAGTGTGGATCCATTATCAACAATAATTTTATTTGCTGATTGTACGTGAGCTTCTCCTTCTATTATGTCGACCCCATTCGTCTCCAAAAGATACTTTATTCCTAAAGCTAGTCTTGAAACTGTGGCAAGCATTCTGGATCTCAACAGGTTGTAGTTTAGTTCAATGGTGGTATTGACTCCATTTTTCTTTGCCGAGTTTGCTTTCCTTATTATATCTCCCAACGAATGAAGATATTTTGTAGGAATACATCCCCTATGAGTGCATGTCCCACCCAGGCCATTCTTCTCAATGAGGCACACTTTCGCTCCTAACTGTGCCGCTCTTATAGCGCAACTATATCCGCCAGGACCTCCGCCGATAATCGTGATATCATACATATTATGGCTATCTGCTATGAGTCAAACCAGACTACGCAATAAGTCTTTAATTTGATCTAGTCAATTGGGTGGCGAAAAAACTGCTGCTACATTCCTACCTTTTATAATTCCAGTCATCCGAACTGTATTTGTACTTTTGGAGTATTTTTGCCTTTATTTCTTCGTCAGTCTTTACGTCGTCTCTGAAAATTTCCGTTCCGAATTTCCTACTGAAAGACTCTTGAAGCCCAGATGCAACTTCGTCGAAGGTCTTTTTCAAGCCCATAACTCTATCCTTGACGTCCTGTATTATCTTGTCTTTTATCTTTTCAGAAGGAACCTTAAGCACAGAGAACATCTTGTCTACGTCTACGTCTAATAGTATAGTTCCATGCTGAAGTAGTATGTTATTCCTCCTTGTTTGAGCATTTCCTGATACTTTTTTGTCATCTACACCTATATCGTTTAGTGGAGAGAATTGGGCATTAAATCCAAGATTTCTAAGGCACATGACGACTGGTTCACATATCAGTTCGTAAGATTCAATAATATTTGCAGGATACCTTTTTGTAATAAAAGAGTAAGTCAGCTCGTGCTCATGCAAAACTGCTCCGCCTCCTGTTATTCTTCTGACTACATCAATTCCTAGCTTTTTGCATTTTTTTATATCTACTTCTTCTTTTAAGGACTGAAAATACCCTATTGAAACTGCATAGGGCTTCCATCCATAGATTCTCAGTGTAGGAATAGAATCTCCTACAGTACACATAAGTGCCTGGTCGAGGGCCATATTGTAGTAAGCAGATCTGTGCCCAGTCTCCAAGAGTCGAATCTTGCTAAATTTAAGACTCAATTTTTTTTGTATCTTTGCTATGTTCATTTGGTTTTTGGTTGTGCAGGCAACCCAGTATAGCGTCTGACAAGGATTTAGAATCAAAACCAAACGCTTCGTAATTGTTGAGGCATTTGTCTATCTTTTTTTTCAGATTATCTTTATCCAATCGTGTACCTTTAAGCTGCACTTCTAGATTTTCTAGACTCTCTTCAGGGTAAAGAAAAAAATCTCCCGTTATCCTCACAGAACTTATGATCCTGTTACCCTCTTTGTCATCTTTGTATTTGAGAAATACCTTAATTAATTTTTTTGTTTTATATATATTTAATGCTGTTCTCACCAGTTATATCTCCCCTTTGAATTTGCATATACAAATACAATTATTGCGTCGTTCCCAAGTCAGATTGAGTTGGTGGCAGTGGAGACCATCTCAAATTGGGTTTCCTTGCGGCGCCAACTTCGTCCAATCTACCGGTAGGTTTGGAATAAGGGGACCCTCTGACAAAATCTGGTTCTTCTCTTAATTCTTGGGCTACACTTCTTAAAGCCGATGCAAACCTATCTAATGTCTCTTTGCCCTCTGTCTCTGTAGGTTCTATCATTAATGCTTCTTTAACAATTAGCGGAAAATAAATAGTAGGAGGGTGGAAACCATAATCCATTAGTCTCTTTGCGATATCAAGTGCGCTTTTATCTCCCAATCTCTTGGAAGATATTACAAATTCGTGTGCACATATGCGATCAAATGGAATATCAAAGTCGTTTTTAAGCAAACTATATAAATAATTAGCGTTTAAAATCGCATTTTCAGATACTTTTCTTAAATTGTTTCCCCATGATTTGATATAACTATAGGCTCGTACGAGCATACCAAAATTCCCATAACAATATCGCACTGCTCCTATTGATTTTCGTCGAGTATAATCGAAGAAATATTTATCGTGCTTTCTTACCACCCTTGGCACAGGCAGATAATCTTCCAAAAAGGCCTTTACTCCTAGAGTTCCGGCTCCAGGTCCTCCCCCACCGTGTGGGGTTGAAAATGTCTTGTGCAAGTTCAAATGTATTAAATCAAATCCCTGATCTGAAGGCCTAGTTATTCCTAACATCGCGTTCATATTGGCGCCATCGCAATACATTAGCGTGCCATTTCCATGAGCAAGATCGCTTATATCTAAAATCTTTTCCTCAAAAAGCCCAAGAGTATTTGGATTTGTTAACATTACCAGAGCAACGTCTTCCTGCAGGGCTTCTCTGAACTTGTTTATGTCCATATTACCTCGAGAGTCAGACGGAATGGATATGGTTTTAAATCTGCACATGCCAGCTGTTGCAGGATTTGTTCCGTGAGCAGAATCGGGTATGATTATTTTTTTTCTTTGTTTTTGACTTTTTTGCTTAAAATAGGCTTTGGTCAACATAACACCCAAAAGTTCAGCTTGGGCCCCAGCGGCTGGTTGTAAAGAAAAAGCGTCCATCCCTGTTATAGTCTTCAAGTCCTGCTCCAATTCCCACATCAGCTGCAGTGAACCCTGGTTACAGTCTTCATGTGACAGTGGATGTAAATTCTGAAAACCATGTAGCCTGGCAATGTCTTCGTTTACCTTGGGATTATATTTCATGGTACATGAACCCAATGGATAAAAGCCCAGGTCAATACCATAATTCATTTGAGACATGTTAGTATAATGTCTAACAACTGTGGGTTCACTTACGTTTGGGAGAGGTAGTTCTTTTCGTAAAAGGTCATTTGGAAGTTCAACTCGAATGTCTGGTTTTACTAATTTCTTACCATTATTATCGTCATAATAATTATCGTTATCTTTTATATCAGAAACATGTTTTGAATCGTTTTCGTCATACTCAAATATTAATTTCATTTCTTAACAAGGGTCTCCTTTGTAATTGATGCGAATGATGAAATGTCCTCCATTCGATTCATTTCAGTACAGCAGATTAGCATTTTATTTTCTCCGAGCTCAAGACCACCAAGAATATCATTTTCTAGCAGGCTTGAGAGAATCCTCTTACTGGAGCCAGTAGGAACCTGCATTACAAATTCATTGTAAAACGGTTTTGTGTTCACTACAGTGAGCCCTACATTTTTTAATTTGTCTTGAAGTAGATGTGCTCTGCTATACGATAATTTTGCGACATTTACAAGGCCGGTCCTGCCCATGAGAGCCAAATAAATAGTCGATGCAATGGCCATAAGTGCCACATTTGTAGTGATGTTGCTTGTTGCCTTTTCCCTTCTGATATGCTGTTCGCGGGCTTGAAATGTTAGCACAAAGCCCTTGTTTCCTTTTGCATCAGTAGTCATTCCACAAATTCGCCCTGGGATTTTTTTTAATAAGAAGTTCTTGACTGCGATAAAACCAAGGTAGGGGCCCCCAAAATTCATTGGGATGCCAAAAGGTTGACCTTCACCTACTACTATGTCTGCACCATAGTTTCCAGGTGGTTCCAACAGTGCAAGAGAAGTAGGCTCAATAACACAAACAACAAATAATGCACCAGCCTTGTGTGCTCGCTCTGAGAGGTATTGTAAATTCTCAATATTTCCATAAAAGTCCGGGTTTTGTGCTATAACACATGCTGTATCTTCATTTATATCATTTGTAATGGTGATATCTGCCCCTTCGCAATATGTTTTTAAGACCTTGAAATATTCAGGGTTGAGTCCCTCTTTTATGTAAATAGAATTTCTATCATTATATGAAGAAGATAACAAAACTGCTTCTGCTAACGCCGAAGAACCATCATAAAGGGAACCGTTTGAAACATCCATACCTGTAAGAAGACAGATAAATGATTGAAATTCGTATATCGCCTGAAGAGTTCCTTGGCTCATTTCTGGTTGATAGGGAGTATAACCTGTTAGAAACTCTCCACGTAGTACTAAATGTGCCACTGCAGATGGGATATAGTGGTTGTAAGATCCTGCGCCAATGAAGTATTTCAAAGGCTTGTTTTTTTGGGACAGTCTGCTCAAGTGGTCGACCAGCTCAAGTTCACTCATAGGCTCATAAAGATTCATTTTATCAAGGCATGGTTTCAAGTTACATATTAAATCGTCAAGTGATTTTACTCCTATCTGCTTTAGCATTTCTTGTCTATCCTTGTCTGTTGTAGGAATATAGTCCATTATAGTCTCCGTGTCCTCTACTTGCTTTGCTTGTTTGCCTCTCTCCCACTAGATTCTTCTCGCTGCCCTTCTTCTTCCTCTTCCTTTTCTGACTCACCAACAAATACAGCATATTCCTCTTTTGTCATTAGTTGCTCGAATTCTTGTGGATTGGATAGTTTAATTTTTACAATCCATCCTGAATTGTAGGGAGACTGATTTATCAATTCAGGCTTTTCAATCAGGTTTTCATTAACTTTTATAACCTCTCCACTGGCTGCTGAATAGATATCAGAAGAAGCCTTTACTGAATCAATGATGGCCATCGGTTGCATTTGGCTAAAGGCAGACCCTACCTTTGGTAGTTCAACTGAAACAATGTCTCCTAGTTGTCTCTGAGCAAAGTCTGAAATTCCCATTGTAGCAATTCCTCCTTCACTCAATACAATCCACTCGTGCTCTTTAGAAAATCGTATCTTTCCTTCGCTCATCACTAGTCTGGTTATGATTATGGATAAGAATATGTTATTTTCGCTTATAGAAGCGAGTAGTAGAGGCAATTTTGGCTTTGTACATTTTGCCGCCTATTTCGATTTCAATAAGCTCTCCAGGAGAGACGCTGGGAGGAACGAAGCAGAATCCAATTGATTTCCTTAATGTAGGTGCGTAACCTCCACTAGTTACGCGGCCAGCTGGTTGTCCATCAATAAACACTTTATTTCCCTGTCTTGCGATCCTCTTCCCGAGAATTTCAAACCCTACAAGCCTTTTAGTTATAGCTCGCGTCGCTAATGCTTGTTTTCCTACAAAACATGGCTTTTCTAATTTCACGGTCCATCTAAGGGGAACCTCTAACGGTGTGGTGGTTTCGTCTATGTCATTGCCATACAACATAAGCCCAGCTTCCAATCTCAAAGTGTCTCGTGCCCCTAATCCAGCGGGTTTAATATTAAATGGCATACCGATCTGCATGAGCTTCTCCCAAGTATCGATTTGTGATGAATCAAACATTAATTCAAATCCAACTTCTCCTGTGTATCCAGTCCTCGAAATTATCAATTCCTCTTTTTTTTTATTATTATCTTTACTCTCTTTTTTTTCTCTGTCTTCCTCACTTTCATGCTTTGTGACTTCCATGCTATTTGCTATTGGATATCGTAAGTCAGAAATATTTGCCTTGATGAGATCAAACGGTTTTAGACCAGCCAAGTCTAATGCAGGTAAGGCTTGCTTAAGCATATGTGAAGCTCGTGGACCTTGTATTGCCAGTAGTGCGGTGGCGTCGCTGATATCCTTAACAATAGAAGAAGAGTGCGAAGCAATCCATTGGAAATCCTTTGTTATGTTGGAGGCATTTACGACAACAAGAAACCTCTGGTTGTTAATTCTATAGACAATTAGATCATCCACTATTCCCCCATCCTCATAACAGATGGGTGAATATGACGCCTGATTGTCATTTAGCTTTGAAAGGTCATTTGTCACCAATGCTTGTAACGATTCAAAGGCATTAGCTCCTTCAATTTCAAAACGACCCATATGAGATACATCAAATATACTAACATTTTGTCTCGTGTTAATATGCTCCTGAACAATTCCAAAATATTGAAGAGGCATATCCCATCCATGAAAGTTTACCATCTTAGCCCCAGATTTGATGTGTAAATCATAAAATGGGGTTTTCATTCTATACCCATGATAATATGACACATCTATTTTAAGTTCTGTTAATCCTAAACCATATTTTACTTTCTTTGCCTTGCTCTTTAAATCACACTCTGATTAGCAGATAATGGTATTGACTAATTAGATGATCCAATTCTTTTCTAATAATATGGTCTGAAAAGAGTTTCTCAAGACTCATTCGACACTGCAAACGAAATCAAATGCGACTAGTGGCTTACTTCAGACATGTTGGAAGTCCTGTACTGTAGGTCAAATATTCGAGAGTCTAAACATAAATAATTGCGATTAGAAATAATGGGCTTGATATATGAAGACCTTTAATCTTAGCCTGTTTTTGAATCAATTTAGTATGAGTATGAGTACGATTCATATTTTATCCAAGTGAGTTTATTTTAGGTGTATTAGATTAGACTTTATTATCCCATGAGTGGCGATTCAGCACATATTACCAAAGGATTACCTAGGATGCAAAAGTAGGTCATTATAGGGCCAGATCGCCCGTCACTTAATAGTACCCGTCTAGGCCTTTAGATCATACGAAAATAGTATTCTTATCACTCTGCAATTGCAGTGATCTATCACTAAATATAATAATAGAAGCATTACCCAAAATGACGCTTGAAATATCCAAATGACTTCACTTATCATATGAAGTTGATTTTGCCACGATTGCGTAGTAGATCTTATCATATATCGAACCTGACACCATTATTGAAAATGCAACTGTAACAATACATGAAAACAGGGCTGCGCCAATCAAAGTTTCTATCACAAAGTTTTCTCCAATCAAAGGGAGATAAACCATTGTTAGCAAGAGCGAACTACTTAGTATAGTGATGAAGAAAAGTAAAACTATTATGGCAATAATACTATTCAAAATCCAAACTCTGTTGTTCACAATGTTTCTTATTCCATGATAACTACCATAAATGGATATCTCATGCTAGAAGGCCTTGGCTAGAGAAAGCGCATACAGCGTTGCTGTTTCGAATCACTCCAACTAATTCCATTCTAAAGAGTGGTAGTTCCATTAGGATAATATTCAACGAATATTGCCTCTAACCATCCAGAAAGCATAAATTATATTTTTTAATTTGATTTATTGCGAGGTGAGCCAGGTATAGGACCAACTAAGACTTTAGCCATTGATGTTGATTCTGTTTTGGCAGATACTATGGTTGTATGGACAGACGAGTACAATATACGAATGGGTACCCAAATCTCAAAATCTGAAATTACTTCGTGGGATATATCCCGAATTCTACCTATCTCGCCGATCCACATTTCAGGTTTATTTAATCATATCTGGAAGCATAGATGGTTAGAAATTCCTCCAACTGAAATAGGATTAGGAGAAATTACTAAAAAAATCCATCGAAAAGGATATAGAATATCAATTCTGACAAAAAGAGAGAGAGCTACAA
>DASTUU010000467.1:0-2549 GCA_035759485.1 Nitrososphaeraceae archaeon | reverse complement strand
CAATAATACTCAACGGTTATTAATGTTACCAATTTTATATCGAGAATTAGATAAATGTTTGACCAACTTAGGAAAGCACTTTCGAAAGCTACAAGAGGTATAGTTCAAAAAGAACTAACTGAAAAAGATATTAACAATATCTTTTCTGACTTGGAACTTGATCTATTGCAAAGTGACATCGCTCAGGAAGTTATTGACCACCTTTTTGTAAAATTAAAATCAGATCTGGTTGGCATGAAACTTGAGAAGGAACAAAATGCAGAGGACATTATCAATACTAATTTCCGAAATGCTATTGTGGAACTATTCTTAACAGCAGGACAAGTTGATCTTTTGCAGAAGATCAAAGAAAAGAAGGAGAGGAAAATAGGGCCCTTTGTCATTGCCTTTCTTGGTATTAATGGGACTGGCAAAACTACGACTGTAGCAAAAGTGGCTCATCTTCTGCGCAATAATAACATATCTGTTGTATTAGCCGCAGGTGATACACATCGTGCCGGCGCGATAGAGCAGCTCTCTCGACATGCTGACAGGTTGTCTCTTAAAGTAGTGGCTCAGAGGTATGGGGCAGACCCCTCTGCAGTTGGGAGAGACGCAATAGACTACGCCAAAAAGCACTATGTTGATGCAGTTTTGGTTGATACAGCAGGTCGGATGCAAACCGCCAAGAATCTCATGGACGAGATTAATAAAATCGTAAGGGTAGTCAAACCAGATATCAAATTATTTGTAGGTGATGCTTTGGCGGGAAATGACACGATAAATCAGGCTAGGGATTTTTTTCAATATACTAATTTTGACGGGGCAATACTGACGAAAGTAGATGCTGATGCAAAGGGAGGGGCTGCAATTTCTATTGTATATATTACATCAAAACCAATAATTTATCTGGGTATAGGTCAGGGCTACGATGATATAGTACCTTTCGATGCTGGGAGGTTCCTTGATTCCATTTTTAGAGGTACTTCGCTAGTTAATTCCCGGACCTACATTCCTTACGCTCTCAATAAGCATACTTCGCCAGTCGATACCATTTTCCAGGATAATAAGGAGTCGGAAAAAGAGAAGGCACAACAAGAATTACCTGAGGAGGGAATTTTATCTAGGAAAAGGTATGAATCTACCAAATTAGGAGATCCACAAATGGAAAAAGAAAGACTAAATGATAGTCAGCTTGGGCAGACTAGATCTATGACTTCTCCAACTTCGGAAAATATCTCAATTTCCCCAGATACTTCACTCCACAAGGACCCGGCTAAAGAAGATAGAAAACATATAATTGAAGAGTCGAAAATCAAAATTAGCTCCAAAGACAAAAACAAGAAAACCAAGTTTGGAGGACTATTCGATAGATGGAAAAAGGGCAAGAATGACCAAAGAGCTGACCAAACAAGCGAGATCATCCATAACAAGGACATACAAAAAGAAATTGTGAGTGCAACTGAGCAATCAGATTATGAAAAGAAAGCCAAAAAAGATGATATCTCCAAAAGTATTAAGCTGCGAGGCCAACAAGAAAATAAAGAGAGAGATGATAGTGAACACAAGGATAAAGATGACGGAGACGTAGTGTACCTTTCAAATGAAGACATTGAAGACATGCTTAAGTAACAAAAATATTCTTAGTTTACTCGATGTAAATTCAAATGAAATTCTTTCAATTCTTAAACTAGCGGAAGAATTGAAGAAGGAGATGAAAAGAAAGAACAAGTGGTCCAGCCAAGTGCTTGAAGGTAAAGTTTTAGGCATGCTCTTTCTAAAGCCTTCGACTAGAACGAGAGTCAGCTTCGAAGTTGGGATGTATCAAATGGGAGGGAATGCAGTTTATATGGATTCAAACAATATGCAACTGGCCCGTGGAGAATCCATTGAAGATACAGCTAGAACATTATCCATATACTTAAACTGTATCGTAGCAAGAGTCTATGACCATAGCGATTTGAAAAAACTAACTGTGGCTTCAATTCCTGTAATAAATGGACTATCCGATACTTTTCATCCCTGTCAAATTCTTGCGGATCTATTGACAGTTAAAGAACATAAGAAAAAGCTGAATGGTACTAATATAGCATGGATAGGGGATGGAAATAACGTTTGTAATGATTTATTGATAGGTTGTGCCAAGACTGGAGTTAATGTAAAAGTGGCATGTCCGAAAGGCTACGAGCCTCCGAAATGGATAGTATCAATCGCAAAACACGAAGGTGAAACCACGGGTTCTCAAGTGCTCATAAGCGATGATCCGTTCTTTGCTGTCCAGGATGCAGAAGTCGTAATGACAGATACATCGGTATCCATAGGGAAGGACGAAGAAAAAGAAGTTAGAAAAGAGATCTTCGTACCCCGATATCAAGTAAATTCACAACTAATGAAGCATGCAAGAAAAGATGCCTTTTTCATGCACTGCTTACCTGCAACCCGCGGTCAAGAGGTCACATCTGATGTAATAGACGGAAATCAATCAGTTGTATGGGAGGAGGCAGAAAATAGGCTACATGTTCAAAAGGCTCTCTTGTATATGCTAATTGTTAAAACCAAATGATCTAAAC
>DASTUU010000466.1:0-5844 GCA_035759485.1 Nitrososphaeraceae archaeon | reverse complement strand
TTATGATGTCGTATTTCCAGAAGTAGCCAGATCCGCTGCATATAATGGGGTCGATATGCTTTTCTTTCCATCAAAGATACTGAAAGAAGGTGTTTACCCATGGCATATGTATTTGCAAGTTAGAGCTCTTGAAAATAGAATTCCAGTTATCGCAGCAAATGTGTGTGGAACATTGTTCGGTGGCAGAAGCATGATTGTAGATTTTAGCTATAATAAGAAGACTGAAATTGCCCTACCAAAGATTAAGACTGGGTCATCTGTTAGAGAAGAGTTGATTATTGTAAATATAGATTTAAAAAAATCAAGACAAATACGCAAAAAAAGGTTTGGACAATCCTACATATATCCCGTGTAGATATTTGGATACATAGACTAGTTCCAAAAACATCCTACTCATATGCTCACAATGTTATGTATGGGTTGGGATGGCAGCCAATCAGGACAACCCAAGCCACCTGCAAGTGTAGGCTGGTAATGATAATGATAATAATGTGAAATTGTATGACATTGTTATCACAATATCATTGATTGTCAAGAAGAATAAGTAGCAGGCGTTAAATTGGTGTTGATGTATTCTTAAAGGTCAACATGTGGACCAGACCAGACAAATTCATAACTACTTACAATCCTCCTGAAAAGTATCGCATTACTCAAAAGAGAGGGTTTTGATGGGTGTAAGTTTGTATATGAAGATAATAACGGATAAATGAATCCCAAATATGCAATCATTGGATAATATGTGCTTCTTTTAATTCCCTCTCTATTTCTATGAACTTATCGACTATTCCTTCGTTAAACTTGATTCGAGAGATACCTTCCAGATCTGAATGTATCTTAGTTCCTTCTTTAAACAAAATACATACATTCTCACGACCGATTTGACCATAAAACCATCCTAATTCAAAGAAAACATTCGGCCGGGATTGCCTGTATTCATCGAATGATCCTTTTATCAGGTCGTCTGGGGTTAGGATCGCAAATACAAACCTTGCCTTTCTTGCTTCTTCTTCGAACTTCTCAATAATAGTTCTTCCTTTTCCCGGTCTTTCTGTCAGAAGTAGCGGATCAAGATTCCATCTCTCCTTGAGAAGATATTTAAGTTTTAATGTGTTTATCTCATCGTGACCGTGGATTATAAATAATGTATTAGACTCACCGTATAAACTCGAGTTAATCCTATAGCCAAACTTATGACAATTGGAGCAACACCAACAATAACTGCAAAAAATGAAATAATATTCACATAACGGAGGACATTTGTTACCAATATGTTCGGAACCCATCCAGAGGATTCCCATTTCATTACCGTCTCATCTATTATTTAATTCAATTTATCTGGGTTAATTTTGACTGATATCTTCATTTGATTTGTTATTGGTATTCTTCTTGTTGTCTTCCGACTCTGCTTGTTTAAGTATTTCCTCAATTTTTTTCAGATATGGTTTCACCTCGTCGCTGTTTTCAATTATCTTTTGAGACTGTCCTTTTACTGCTTTTTCGTAGTTACTAATGTCGTAGTTTGCTAGTTGTTGTACTTTATTGGTCCTATCAAACAAAAAGGCATTTTCAATGTTATTGTTCGAAAGTTTATCCTCTAGTTCTTCCTTTCTTGATTTTAGTACAGCCGCGCCCTCCTGTCTTATTATATCATTTAGTTTCTGCAACGGTCCAGGTTCGACATAGTCAGGGATATTTACTGAACGCGTAAAGTCCCTCTCAGGAAAGCAATCCCTTAGCTGCTCCTCAACCCAATTCCAGAATCTAGCATTATCGTTTAACTCAGAAACTATACTGTTAATTTCAATACGCTTTTCTTCGAGATAGTCCAAGTTCATTTTGATGTAAGCATATTCTTCTATTTCCATTGCACTTCCTGGACCAAACTTTCTATGTGCCAAGTCTATTGCTTCTGCTAACTCTTTTTTCAGTGACTTTAGATGTCCCTTATCTGGAGTATATTTTTCCTCTACATCTGCAGCTCTTAGCCCAAGGTCCTCTACTGTCTTAAAGTCCACGCCTATTCGTTTTACACCTGGAATTATCCTTCTTACCTTCAGAAATATCAGAAGTCCAGAAACATCCCAGTCAACCAGAAGAGAGACATTACAACCTCTTTCGTCGGCTAATTTTGCAAGTTTTGAAGCATATTCAACAAAGAAGCCACGAGTGTTAAGTAATGCAATTGCCTTTCCGTTGGCGAATAAATTTATCTGTGATACAATACCTTCTTTTTCAACCATTACCATATCTGTACCATATTCAACTTGTTCCTCTATTTCATCAAGGCCTACATCAGTCCATTTTCCTTTAAAATAGAGTTGTGCCCTGTCTGCTGCAATAATTCCAATTTGTTCGCGGGTTACTCCTAACTTGGCACATTCGTCTCTGATTGAACCCGTAATATGTTCTCTATTAACTTCTTGGTCGGTGTAACCATATTCGGCAACTAATAGTTTACGTGTAGCATAGAATACGTCGCTTTGTGTCCACTCCTTCTTTTTTCTTTCTACTGGATCTCGTATTAACAGATATTCCTCCTTTCTTCTCCTTAGAACCTGTCTTAATGCCGCAAGTTGTGTTTTATCCTTGTCTCTGCCGCCTCCACCACTACAGGCTTTTGCAGTTACCTCAGCTATAGTATCCGCAAACGGCAATACATCTATGGAGGACTTGCCGTAACTTCTATAATTTATTCTAGGGCAAACAAGGTTGGCAACTACAATACTATGTCTCTTTCTACCTTTGTTTTCATGAGAATAGTCATATTTTCTGAGTATATCTTTAAACTCTCTTCCCTTATGGAATTTGTTATCGTCTTCTTCATCATACTCTTCATCCTCATCGTTAAGGTCTTTGAGTATTACACCTTCTTCTTCGTCATCCCAATCATCCTCTTCTTTCTTTTTGCCACTTCCATCTTTCTTCTTCCATCGAAAAGTATCCTCATGACTGCCATAGAAAACAAGATAGTTATTTGGCATAGTAGACGAGTTTAGGGCCTCTACCACATACAAACTCCCTGGAATGCTATATGCATCACTATGAACAACGGTTGTTTCGTAAAAAGATGGCACTTGTGAGTTGCCTTCTTCTTCATCTTCTTCATGATCCTCTTGATCTCCCAAGGAATAAGTGCTAAATTTCTGCTTGTATTTGACAAGTTGGCAAGATATTTTTAATTGTTCTATTCTATCCTCTATTGCCTTTTTTCTAACTCCATATTTTGTGCTAAATGGTAATGATAGTGTTGTCGGTGGATCCATCTTCGTTATTTTTTTATCAAGTAAAGAGTTGTAGATTTCTTCAATGTATGTATGGTCTTGTTTCAATTCACCTAATGTCTTTTGTAAGAAGTTGGTTGATTTTGATAGGTTGCTTATTTCTCTGAATCTGATATTATACAAGACATCAAAAATTTTCTTTTCATCTTGCTCTTTTCCACCTTCTAATCCTACTATAAAGTCCTCAAACTCCTGTAAATCCTTGTAGTAATAGATACTTGTTTGATTAGACCAATTTGGGAGTATAGGCTGTGTTGCTGGAAGCCTCTCAGTGTAGTAGCCTTGTATGAAGAAAGTAAACCCTATATGTGGGTTTAAAATGGCATAACTTCTTAGAAATTTTTTTAGTCTAGAGATAACTGTATCTGGCTCAATTATCCTTGTTAATGGTAATCGTGCCTCGACTTCAATTATATTAATAATTCTATAGGAGTCTATATCATTATTATTATTATCGTCGGCAGCAGCAAGAGCGTCAACTTCACCAAAAAGGTTTCTCTTGGTTTCAAACTCTTGTTCATGACTTGGTGTACCTAAATTCAATGGTTCAAACTCTTTTATTCTTGGTTGAAAGTTAATCAGACGAATGTTAAACGTCTTGTTGTTGTTCCTAATGATTAGTGGTTCGTCCCATTCACCATTACTGCTATTATTACGATAACGTCCACTATCTCTAGCCAGTGCATATGGGGCTGATATTATTTCTTTGAAAGCATCACCTAACGCCCCGCGGGTTATTTTGTACTGATTTCGTTTGCTGCTTAGGATTCTATTAAAATTAACAATTGATCTTATTCTATCCTTTGTAAATATCTGTTGTCCATTACTAGAATTGCTAACTTTTATTTGAAGGTAAGTGTCTGTCTTTGAAATAACAACCACAATTTCTGGCTTTTTTACATGCTGTGTCTCCAGATAGTCGGCAGAATTATCTAAACACTCCTTTGTTATAAAGCCGGGAAGATTTTTAGCTTCAACACCTATTCTATTCTCAATACCTTTTGTAGTAATGTAATCTGCTTTGACAGATTGGGAGGTGTATACTGTACTATCTGCGATAATAGTAGAAGATGGTGGAGATGGTGGAGATGGTGGAGATGGTGGAGATGGGGGGGTAAAAATATCGTCAATTCCGGCCTTCTTCTGTCATTTTTCTGACCCCCCTACCTACCTATTGCTACTACCACTACTGCTACTGCACTTCCTCTATCATGTGAGTCGTGAACTTGTCGATTCCGTTTTGTGTAACTTACAAAACAGTAAAGTCCACTTTCTTCCATTCTAGTATCAGGAAGTGCATCCCTTATGGTGTCTTCTTTTTGCCATATAGAGGTACGACCCCTCTTTACTCTTCTATCTCTAATATCTTCATTTGGGAGATTGTTGGAGTTTTCTTCCTTTGATGCTTGACAGAGTTGTGGAATCCAGTATTTTGCAGACCCTCTAGACTGTTTCAATAAACCTTCGTAGGCTTTATAGACTTTCACTCATAATGTAAAGTCTCTTTGCTTATAAGCAAATCTTGGTGTCTCGTCTCGTACTAAACAAATGGCTGGTAATTATCCTAAAATAACCACAAATAGCCACAGGCCCTCTACTACCAAAGACGTTGTCTTCATCCTACCATTATGGGGCTAGAAGATTTTGCTAGTCCCTGCGTCATTTTGCAGCCAGCCCTTGCGTCCTGGGTGTTAACATTAAAGGATATGACTTCACAGTTTAAAAAACTTCTGCAGATTGTTTTGTACAGATACATAGACGACAATTACATATCCATGTTCTATTATTGGCGAGTAATTCATATGATGACCCATGGTGAGTGACATTCTATAGTAATAATGGAAAAAAATGGCCACGTCTTACCTATGATTAAAAATAGGGGTTGGTGAACTTGATATTTGCGATACAACTCGTGTGTTATCCCACTTTGGAGTGAAAGTTGTTATTCCAAATGTTATTCCAACTTTTTTCTCGATGTTTGGGGTTCCGATTTTTGAGATGCCTCCAATGGAGATCTTGAACCAAATGGTAGAAGTAACATTCCAGAAATTTACTTTTACTCTGGTCATGGCATTTGCCAAAATCCACCTAATGCTACTAGCCCAGACTTTATTGCTGTTTGTGGTAATTTTGGAAAACCTGATACAACGACTATAGGAACTCAATCTCAAATTTAGTGCGTATTCCACCGCATAATAATCATATATTTCCTAGGTTCTGACTAATTCGATACAACTGCTGAAGAAAAGTCAAGTCAATTAACTCACGCTTATTAAGTCGGTTTTGGTGCATATCTCAATATAGTATATTGAGAAAACTTATGATGGGGTAAGAAGGTAAGGATCTGATATATTTATGAAGACACCTCATGGTGTGGATAGTATTCTGGAGAGGCTACTTACCAAAAAGTATGAAATGAATGTCACGTTAGCTATATTGATTGTAGCTACATCTGGCGCATTTCTGCAAATAGGGGGTGGAAGTTGGGATGTTACTTCCCATATCATGCAAAAACCTGAGACTTTCTTCACACTATCACATACAGTACTTTACATAGGTGTTA
>DASTUU010000465.1:0-1772 GCA_035759485.1 Nitrososphaeraceae archaeon | reverse complement strand
GGTTTGTAACATCTCCTCTACTAGTGCTATTATGATGTCCCTCTGGATCAGGTGGTCCGATACTGGAGGCGACTTGGATGAATGGGACTTATGATCCTTCTACTAGAGCATTTTCCTCTTCTGTAAGTATAGGTGTTTTATCTGTATACAGCTCATTACTCCAGCTGTTGAATTTTTAGTTCTAATGGAAACTTCAAATTGTCAAATATTTGTCCTGCTGATCTATAGGTTTCAACTTAATATTAGAGCATCATCTTAGCTGTCAGTAACATGAATAATAAATACTAAAGCCATGACATAAAAGATGACGACAGCTAATGATCATATATGACCAATTTTATATTACCAAAAAATAACATGATGAAGCAATTACCAGTCGTATCAGTGGGAATAGTAGCGTTAACCATCCTGTTTATTTCCCCTACTGTGACTTCAGCTTTTGCTAGTCCCTTCACTGCAATATCTAACCAGACGCTTACACAAAATGATGCGGGAGTTATTATTCTGGAAGGAGCGACTATAATTGATGGAACAGGCGACTTACCTAAACCTAACGCTACTATTGTGATTAATGGAAGCAAAATAGCATATCTATCTAGTGAAGCAGCAAACAGCTATAATGTTAATTTTTCTACAGCCAAAAATGTCATTAACCTAACTGGTAAATACATCATACCTGGACTGTTTGATATGCATGCACATGTTGCAAATGTACGTAAGAATTCATACAATCAAAACGAGTCTGAATATATGCTGCTTATGCTTTTGACCCGTGGCATCACTACCATAAGAAATCCTGGGGGTCCTACTGAACAATCTGTTACTCTCAGAGAAAATGTGTCTGAGGGAAAGATAGTGGGACCACAAATTTTTACGGCAGGACAATTGCTTAATACTCCGCAAATTCCGGTACCATTTGTAGAAAGACAAGTTCAGACAGAACAAGATGTTAGACTGGAAGTTCGCACTCAGGCAGCAGCCGGTGTAGACTACGTCAAGCTGTATGTGGGACTTACTCCAAAGCTAGTACAGGCGGCAATAAAGGAGGCCCATTCAAGTGGAATAAGGGTTATAGGACACTTATATCTAACAAGTTGGACCTATGCTGCTAACCTTGGTATTAACGATTATAAAACGGCAGTCAATCACATTGATGCTCTTACTCATGGTGTTCCTGTAAGTCCATATTTGCTCTCAAAAGAGAACCAGCAGAAATTTTTAGAGGCTGGTGGTGGTCCATTCAACCATTTCTTGTGGCTTGATCTAGTTGACTTGAATGGACCTGAAATTAACGAAATGATAAAAGTTGTAGCAAGTAACAGCATTCCCGTAGATCCGACATTGGATATTTATGAAGCGATGATAAAAGAAGAACCACAGTATCAATATCTCTGGCCTAAAGTACTGCAGCTTACAAAAATGCTGTATGATAACGGAGTTACTATATTGTCAGGAACCGATATTCCAAACTTTGATTTGGTTCCTGGAGTTAGCTTGCATCATGAGCTTGAAATTCTGGTAGAAGCAGGCATTCCACCATTGGAGGTTATCAAAATAGCAACTAGGAATGGGGCTCAAGCCCTAGGCATAGAAGAAGACGTAGGCACCATAGAACCAGGAAAGCAAGCAGATATGATAGTACTATCTGAAAATCCATTGGATGATATTAGTAATACTAAGAAAATTGAAGCAGTGATTAATAATGGTCAACTTATTGACAGAGTTGAAGTGAATAACGGTAGTCAATCGGCTAGAAGGTAGTAGGTGTTAGC
>DASTUU010000464.1:0-1041 GCA_035759485.1 Nitrososphaeraceae archaeon | reverse complement strand
TGTGTTAATTTTAGCACAAAATAGGTTGTGGGGAAGTAGTGAAGATAGTGGATGTTCTTTACGTACTAAAAAGGTGGAGAAGCTACTATGCTATCTCCTAACCAGCAGATTGCTCTATTCACAGACTAGACTATAGGTATATTTATAGCTGGTTTTAGTTGGAGGTATTTATTCCTCTGACTGTATTGTGAGTTGAATATCACCTCCTAGAATTTGTATATGTGTATGGATCATCATTAGTCAGCTTATTATTGAATAAATACAATAATGTCAAATATAGGGGCTTTAAGATATCTGAAATCCATTAACGCGTCCTCAGTGCAACAGATTCGTGCTAGGGTAAACAAAACCTTAACCAATGGTGTTCAGATCGACATGTCAACAGAAGAATGCAAAAAGCTACTAAGAAGGCATGCAAACAACAAGACTCACATTGCTATTATGTTTACAGATATTGATGGCTCAACAGAAATGAGTTTTTCATTACCTAATGACAAATTTGCTGCACTAATACAAACTTTCGCCCAGGAGACAAGTCTTGCAGTGACAGGTTACGGTGGGTATGTTTTCAAGTATGAAGGAGATGCAGTTATTTCAATATTTCCTGCAGAATATGACAAACCAATGGCTTGCAAGAATGCCTTAGATTGTTCAAAAGCAGTATTGGAAATCGTAAGAGGCGCTATCAATCCTGTGTTAAAGATAAATGGACTACCTGAAATAACAATAAGAACTGGTTTGGCATATGGTGATGCTTTGGTGGTACTCTATGGGAGGAATATTGAAACGGCACATATAGATATTATCGGTCCTAGCATAAGTATGGCTGCAAAGATTACATCTACTGCCAAGGCCAATCAAATATTGGTTGGTGAGCTTATTTACAACAATCTCCTTTTGTTAACAGCAGCGGGTGAAGATCCTATGTATTATAAGAGCATATTAAGGGAGGTAAGTTTAGACAGAGATAAATGGAAGTACCCTTCTCGTTCCAATACTGGAAGCATTTATCGAGTGTATGAGTATTTAGAAACATATTGA
>DASTUU010000463.1:0-9750 GCA_035759485.1 Nitrososphaeraceae archaeon | reverse complement strand
GCGTCAGCCCGGGATGATCCATATAGTGAAGAATACATGCAACAGCATGATGGTGGAGATAGAGCTGAATATCTACAAGAAATGGAGCACAGCGATCCTCCGTTTTATGTGCCACCTGTGAGTGATGCCAGTCTTTCTCCTCTTTTTATGTAAATTATGAATGCATTGTAGCCATTCATCAACGGTGGCCATTTGATTATTATTGGGAGATGTAATTTTTACTTCACACTTAAAGATGTCTGGCACTTAAGAAATAGCAAGCGGAATCAGTTAGGTAGCCAAAAGCTGCTGCCTTGCTTGTGTAAAGATATGTTTAACGTGCCTTTGAACCGACAAACAGATGGATAGACAGATAGGTAAATTATTCTATATACTTAATCGAGCAACTTGTTTTCCTATCAAGCAGCTCTAACAAAACAGAAAAAGAACTGCAGGCAACAGATTTGCTGCCACAATTTACAAATTCATTTGTCGTAACACCAGAACTTGCGCCCTTATTCACATTAGATAAGGACATGTTGGCCAACATTTTTGGTAAATTAATCCGATTGCTGGATGGAAAAGGATTATCTGTACACACCGGGGCACACGGCTTGCGTGGATATCCTGGTGGAATGTTCACATGGATAGGTGCTATTGTAGAAATTCCTTTTGCTATATGGAAGATATTTGAGCAATTAGGATTCAAGATTTACTTCTATAGACCGACTCTGAACAAACCCCCAAAAAAGAACTTACAAGAAATTGCAACCAAAGAGACGTTCCCAATAAAGACCAGCGAGATAAAAATTGCGTTATTAGATTATCTCAAAACGTTTGATTCTGCAGTAGAAAATGAAAATCTTACAAGACTAGAAAGTAACAGCAGAATTGTCCAAGTAAAATGGAATACTGAAGATAATAAAGAGCAAAGCAGCGCTGCAGAATTTATAGTCAACATTGCTGAACTATTGGCATACCTTCGTGGTACCGTTCATGTAAAGGAAAACAAAGTATGGAATAGGAACATACAAGAAAAAGGTTCTGGTGAAATAGAAGATGAAATTTTTTCAGACTATCATCCCAACCTTTTTTTTCTATATCTCTTACAAACCTTTTAGCATTTTACCAAGTTCTTCAAGTTTCAGCTTTCTTTCGACAGGATGATATTTTTCTCCCACTGCCAAGCGGACAAGGGACAAAGCTGATGCACCTTTTATGTCAGGTTAATAGATGATGGCTCATATCGTGATAGCCTTTTCTGTGAAATCTTAATAAAGAATCTTAAATAAAACTTTACATAACTATTTAGGAAAAAATATCCCCATAGTTTTATCTAATAATAATATCCCAACTTCTAGTAACCTCATCTGAAGAATTTCACATATACTATCAAATATAACTATGATTAAGTCGAATGAATAGCAACATTTTGGCATTGGTCTTTCTGGTAGCCGGTACGATGTTGTTAGCTACAACAGCAGTAACAACAATGGTACCAGCTGCATACGCAGACAACGACGCAGAGGATGATTCGTTATCTCAAAGAAATGACTGTGACGAAAACGATATCTCTGGATCCACTCCGAACTTTAACGATGTCTGTGAGAACAATGTTGATAGTTTCACTGCTGATGACTAGCCTACCATAGACCATAGACCATAGACGATATGTACATACTTCCTCGGGCAACAGCTTGGGGAACACAACCTTTTTTGCTACACTTATTTTATAAACCTTTTATCATTTGCCATAGTGTGCTGCTATCATATGCTAAAAAATAAGCCAGTACATATAGACATCTCTGAACAACTATGGAAAGAAATGATGCAGAATGTTTGCAATGGTATTCACAAGGTCTCTTGAGTTCCCCGATAGGAATATTCTTTTCCTTGAATATCGATTGTCTATTGTGAGTATAAACGACCTAGTTAAAGAGGAGGTACAAAGACAAATCGACGCTGCTATAGAAAGCATTCCCTATGACAAAAGTAGAATGAGTACACCCATAGCAAAGTCAAGATTTCAATACAAAGAGATATCCGATTACCTACTTGGCTTTGAGTACGGACATATCATAGGAATATGTGCATGGTACTACAAAGATCTAGTTGTACGAAGCGGTAGGGAGGTAACAAAAGAGGAGCAAAGACAGGTGATTAATGAAATCAGTGCGATAATAGTCGATAGGCTTCCTGAAATCCGACAAGCGATATTAAGGACAGATTAATATATTATTATTATCCTACATAGCCCAGCTTATATCACGCAGTATGGTGCGTTTGTTGAAGCATATCAGTGTATTTTCGTCAACCTTTCCTTCAATGTTGATATTGAGGATTATAGGCTTTCCCGAGCTGCAAGTATCAACTATCGCAGCTCCACCACCACCCCCACGACCACCACCACCGCCAGGCGTTATGTCAACCAGCTCACCTACATCAGCTGCAATAATAGTGTCTTGCGCTAATCTTTCATGCATACCAAACTGTGCGGGTCTTGATCCTACCTAGATCGTATAGTTCCAAAATCTTTTAAGCAGCAGTTCCGGCACTACTAATAATATATGGACAACATATATGTAACAATATCTGACGGTCAAGAACCGTTGTAGGATATAGTTATGGAACAAAAAAGGGTTTAAAGATTCATAACACTTTAGCATTGCTCTTCTTATGGGATATTGGCAATCGGAGAACAATGGATAATAATTCAATTCAACAACTTGAGAATGAAAAAGAGCAAGAAGTAGTAGGAGTAGGAGTTCCAATATGTGGTGCAAATTTGTCAACACCTGTAGTTGATACAGTAAACTACATTTGGGAAGTTCATTACAAAATAGGAACCAGGCTTTATATTGAAAATGCAGACTAGAGATAGTGATAAGAAACAAACAGCGGAAGAAAAAAGAGACCTAGAACTGGAAAACATAGTAGGTAATCTGTTTATAGCTGAATATCAAGTAGACAAACTTCGAACTCGATTAGCGGATGTAATTTATGGTTATAGACCACGAATGAGTAACAATAAAGCATCCACACATGTATTCAAACACAATAACAAATGGTATAAGATTTCTCTTAGAATAGATGAAACCGATGCTACTAGTGATAAAGATGGGCAAGATCACATGACCGGATATTCCACTAAGAGATGAATACTGGAGCTACAACATACCATTATCAGAGTTGTAAGATAATATCAGTTAATAGATATACACTGACATTTTCGTCCTTTTTTCTAACAGATACCCCTAAGAAGAAAAAATAGAGATAAAATAGCAGTAAATAAAGAAATCGACGATAGGGAAACTAGTCGGCTAACTAAAGCTGATTCATTATCGGTTACTTTCACTATAAGCTTGTAGATAATCTTCATAAAGTGTTTGCTTAACAGCTTCTGTTAAATCACTAGCTTCTTTATGATTATTTAGTCCATCTTTGAACTATCATGTTATCATGTTCGATAGCATAGTGATTTATCACTTTTTGCAGCCTTATAGCCAAAGAAATGCTAGAATTAGTCTACTGGATAATCACTGACATGCCAACCAGTTTCACTCTCCGTATTACACATGTCGACACCTTCTTGTGTTATCGTTATCTCGGCTGGGTTAACAGCATGTCTTACAAAACCTTTATCGACTAAGGAATCTACTACCATGTCTATTAGATTCGAATAATCCCTGCTACCTTTCTTTCCTACGTAGTTTTCAAACTGCTTCTTATCCCCTCTGAAACCTCCTAAATGAGCTTTACTAGCCTTGTCAAAAACATCCATTTTCCGAACCCTGACTGAAGTTTTGCTATTAGACATCTTGTTTAACGCATTTAGGAACCACGGTGCAATAATCTGTGTATATTTTTCATCGTCGTCAACAGAAGGGTAGTACTCCATTGAACTCACCATATCCCACTCAATATATCAGTATTTATGGTAGTGGAAAACATAAAGCAAACTTCCTCACTAAAATAGTATAGATAGTTTCAGGATATGCCAAGCGTGAAAGTGGAACACCATTCTAAAACAAGCACGGAGAAATGGAACATTTGAGCACACAAGTGGAACATCAGCAAATCGAGTGGAGAAGAGCCAAAGTCCTAGAGTTAAGCAGCCAGGGTCATACTCAAAGAGAGATCGCTGACAACCTACACATAGGTATTGGTACGGTCAATAGAGACTTGGCATATCTAAGTAAACAAGCCCAAGAAGAGCTGAAAACACACATACAGGAAAGATTGCCAGAGCAATATCAAAAATGTATGACCGGACTTAATCAGGTAATAAAGATGGGTTGGAATATTGCAAATAGTGATTCTAGCAGCGCAGCGAATCGACTTCAAGCACTTGCACTTATCAACGATTCATACAAGTACGTAATGGATTTAACTACAAATGGTGTTGTTATTACTGGTGCTATCAAGTTTGTTCAGACAACTAAGGAGAATCTGATGTCTAGTAAAGAAGAAGATGGTAAGGAATCGAAGGAACCTGATTATGATGAAGACAAAGATCAGTTAGAAGAAGAACAAGAAAAGGAAACAGGAGAAATAGATCAGAGAGAAACAACAAACTAGGTTTTTTAAGCCATAAGCCTACTACCGCTACCTTAGCTTAGAAGATAGGTAGTAATAGTTTGGAATGGCGTAGATGTAAGACCTAATGTAACACAGGCACGTTTGCAAAGTTTATTGTGTAGAGATAACTACAGTATAAAAATGAGTGGAAACAAAAGACCTCCAGAAAAAGATGAAGATGACAAACTTAAACTCCAAGAGTATATTATCCCACTCTTTATGGACTTTGCTGAAAAAATAAAATCGATCCAATGGTGTGCTACGAGGTTGCTCATGAACTAGAGCTGAGTTTGATTGAAAATTGCATGTCGAAGGGTTTTGACGAGGCAGAGGTTGAGGTACACATACATATAGCAGAAATGAACTGGAAAACACGAAAGGAAGAAATGATGAGAGATAGGGATCGTGATACTTCGACGTAGATTTCCTTTTGAGAAGATTTTTCTATCCAAGAGCAAAAAACTAAAAGCTCTCCTTATCTCGTATTATTATAGTGACATTCAAAGACCTTCGAAAAATAATAGCAGAAAAGACCAAGGAAATGGAAAGAGAATCCAAGTTTTACAATCCAAGCCATTACTGGAAAGGCAGAAAGATAGTTTTATTGGATCAGTGGTTTCAAATCAAAGAAAATTATACGCTAGAAGCAGCACTGCAATACTTTCCTAATGACTTCCCAAGTTTTGGATTTCACTATATTTTAGATAATATAGAGGATCAAACACTGAAACAAGAAGCTGAGCAATGGTACTCTGACTTCTTAAAGTTGATGGAATATAGTAAGAATGCAAAATATGGAAGGACAGAGTGTTTTCACTGTCTTCTAAGCCCAGACAGAGAAGAAGCTGCAATATTTATTGGAATAAATAAAGTAATATCAAGGGCTTTAGATACTGATGGTGTTTCAGTCCATCCATGTAAAGTCCTCAACAGGTTTTCATGTCCATATGATAAGAAGATCATTGTTGATGAGGAAAACATAACGGGAGACAACATTACCAAAAAGCCTAATGTCGATTACCTCTTTTATTTATCAGAAGTTGCTTTTGCAGTTGAGCTAGCATTGGCTAAAGCACAAGAGGAAGACTCTGTATTTAGGATAAAAAGTGGTAAAGATGTGTACCATGTATTGACAGATAAGGATGCTTTAGAGAAAGTGCTGCAACAAGGATTGAAGGAAGAACATAAGCAATACAAGGACAGAATAGTGGAGCTATTCATGAATATAAAGGATAGAATTAAAGTAGAAGACTTGAGAGTTTATTAGCTATAAGCAAAGAGACATATCACTAATCTCTATTTTCTCTGTCCATGTCACAGTTCTTCCCATCGTCTCTACATTAACCCATTCTCTTTCCTGTTTTAGGTTATGCAGTCACATTACCCCTCTATCTCCGGTCATCAATCTACGATATTTTCAACTAGTTAGGGAAAGAACCCGTTTATTGTCTTCTAGTTCTTTCTTAACTTGAACAAAAAACAATTAATCTTTCATCTTGATTTTTAGTGATTAGAAGACTAAGGTCGTGCAGAACTACTTTTATATGAGCCTCTATAACCCTGTTTATTGCCCTGTAATGTTGCATTTCCACAAAAGTTATTTTTATTGTCCCTAAGTATATCTTCAATAATCACTTTGTTACCCTGTCAGCCTATATATGCACAACAATTTTCTAATATAATAAATCTAAGCAATACTTCTGATCATTCGGGAAATCAGAACATGGCATTAGCTGGAAATAGCGCGTATATTGTATGGCAGGAAGGTCTAGCTAGGAATGGCGGAGGAGAAATATTATATACGAAAAGCCAAGATTTTGGGGCTAATTTTGGTACAGTTATCAACTTAAGCAACAGTCCAAGCAGCTCTTCGACTACTCCATATATAGCTGCAGCGGGGAGAAATGTGTACGTGGTATGGGAAGAAGGCTATGTATCATCACAAGGTACTCCTCAGCATAGTCAGGTATATTTTAGGAGGAGTATAGATAGTGGGGCCACATTTGGGAGAGCGATCAGTCTAGCTGATTTTCCAGGGAATGCATTTGGGGCAAAGATTGCTGTATCTGGAAACTATGTGTATATCTTATGGTATGAGGGTCTTCCTGATAATTATAATCTATATTTCAAAGCAAGTGCCGATGGGGGAGCTACCTTTGGCGCAGTTATTAACTTGGGCCGCATCATTGGCATTGGACCTGCTCCATTGGATATTGAAGCCTCAGGAAGAAATATCTATATAGTTTGGGAAGAGTTTGTGGGACAAAATCGTGAGATACAGTTCAGAAGGAGTACAGATGGAGGACGAACTTTTGAAAATGCAATTAATTTAAGCAGTAACCCTAGATCATCAGGCAATCCTAAAGTTGCTGTATCTCAAAATAATGTATTTATCGTATGGGTTGATAGAGACATTTCTAACTATGATATACTATATCGAAGAAGCACAGATGGAGGACGAACTTTTGAAAATGCAATTCAAATAAATGGTGATGATCCTAACCTACCACTAGCACTAGATGCTGATGTGGTTGCTTCTAGGAACAATGTGTATATTATTTGGCACCAGGGATCTGCTCTAAATGACGATATTTTTTATAGAAGGAGCACAGATGGAGGACAAACCTTCAGTACAGCGATAAATCTAAGTCAAAGTAGAGCAAGCTCCACGCTTGCAAAAATAACACTTGTTGGAAACAATGTCTACGTAGTATGGATAGATCGTTCTCCTGGAAACTACGATGTCTTTTATAGAAGGAGCACAGACAGCGGAGCTAGATTTGGAGAAATAATCAACATAAGTCATAATCCTAGTGACTCAGGTGGTCCTCAAGTCCATGGTTCTTCTTCATTTTTTGCATTCGTAGCCTTAGTAGATAGGGTACATGTGAATTGGGTAGACAGAGGCAGTGGCGGAAACAGCGATATATTTTATGTATGGAACAGCACTTATGTACCAGCAACAGGTGGACTCCCGGCAGCTGTAGTTTTACCACCTCGTCCCGCTATTGCAGTCTATTGCAACAATTACACATATACTGTGTACGAAAGATCATTTTCGTATATGACAACCTTTGAGGTTATAGATTCCAAGGGCAATATAGTATTGACGTCAACGGATCCAATTCCACCTAATACTAGCTTTATCTTTAATCTGACAGGTGTCACACCAGGAAGGTATACATTGAACATTTATGAAAATACACAATATGATAAACTAGTTATACCGGAGCTTGTAGTGTCACGGCAGATCGATGTACCTTGCATTAAGGAAGTTAAGGTTACAGAAGAAACATACGTTCCTTATTGGATTATTGAGCCAACAATTGAAGATCTCTTCAAGCACAAACCTAATCCCGAAAATATAACTTTAACAGAAGAAATTTACAAGAACATGACTATTGGTGACTGACTGATATGATTAGTATCCGAGAATGTTATATCAGATAATGAATTTCTGTCTGCGTCAATGTTGGTGGACTGCTTACCTCTCAACCACAGAGATTTTCTAGTATATCGAATTCATAAAGCCAAACCCTAAGGTCAAGGACATACCACACTACTGGATGATATGAAGCGCTGAGAAACAATGACGCATTGAGCAGGGCCAGACTTAGTACCATGTGTATAGGCAAGAAGTTCACCGTCAACCAGTCTAATAGGGTAGTTGGGAAATGCTTCGTATGCCTTATCAGAATGGTCTTTGACTATTGCTATACACGATAGTTTGCTGTGATTTTCCATAAGATTTAAAACTGCCGCAGCAGGAGCCTTCACGATTGGCATGGTTTAGATCCCAGTTGTTCAGTAGCTAAAATATACTGTTACATGACCAGCCCTCATGGGTCCAATCTCTGCTCTAATACAAGAAAATCTGCAAGGGGAGAAGAGGGCAAAGTTAAACTTGTAAATAGAGATCCAGATAGATAACCTGCTTGTATTGTGGATAACTTTGTAAGTTCATAGTTTATGCTTCATGCTACATAGTTCATGGGATCACAACCATGTGTCCATTTCTTATAGCAAATATGACAAACAGAACCCATTGGAGAGTTTCAATCTTTGTCCACAAATCATCAGTCTCGGATCTTATCATGACCTCGTCCTTTCTTTTTTCTAGATCTTTTACCATAGTTTTAACTAGGCCTTCTACTCTATCAAAGGGAATCTTATTCGCCTCTATCTTATACAAAGCCCACTCAATGCAATATATCTCTAGTTATATGTCATGATTGAATCTTGGGCTGTGCGCAGGATGAATCTGCTTTCTTCTTTGCGCTATCTTTCTATGTAATAGTTCTCTGAGCCTATCTGAGTCAGCGATAGCCACACAGAAAATCTAGGTTTAGCAGATAATAAGGATCGAGACTTGGATCTTTGAATGTGAGAACTGTGGCCTAGTAATGAATCTATACTCGTGACCTCAAATCAGAAACGTCTTTAGTAGCCAAATCAACTAAGCAATATTTGTGGCAAATCAGGGTTCTTTTGTATCAGTAACTATGGGTTAATTAATTTCTGTACAAATATGATGAAGGCTTTTATGTGTATAGGATTAACACAAGAAGCATTTGTTCGAAAAAGAAAGCCAAGGGAGATGAGTTGGGTTCTCTCATACCCTCGAAGACAGGAAAGAAAACTAAGGAACCATACTTCGGGACCTACCACCATTCTACCTCGGCGGCTTCCAAGAAGATACGTGCGGTCGTGAAGGACATGTTCACTGATGCCTTTGCTTCTCTTCCGTTTGGGAGAGATGACGAGTTGAGGATTCTTGATGTGGGTTCCGGCCTCGGATTCTTAAGCTGTGTCAGTGCTGAATTCTACAAGAATGCGAGGATAACTGGGATTGACACATTCACGCACGCCAGCCTCAAAAGGTTCAGCCTCGAGAGGGCTAAAGAGAACGCGAGAATTCTTGGTTTCTCGGACAGAATGGTTTTCAAGAAGGGGGACATGTTCAGGTTTACACCAGCCGAAAAGTTTGACATCATCGTCTCTAACCTCGTGTTTCATAACTTTGGGAAGATGCGATTTAAGGCCTACTCCCGCCTTTCATCGTGGGCACAAGCCGGCTCGTTCATCATAATAGGTGATTTGTTCTTCTCGCCCAAGACCGACATAGCCGGGCTCGTGAAGGCATTCAGGATTGTCAGAGAGATCAAGTCCAAGAGTGATGGTTTTGAACAATAC
>DASTUU010000462.1:0-3766 GCA_035759485.1 Nitrososphaeraceae archaeon | reverse complement strand
ATGTATACACAAGTGAAGTTATTAACAAAGATATAATGTCTTCTCCCTTAATTACTGTTAAGTCCAAATCTTTGTCATCAGAAGCAGTTGATATTATGCTACAAAATAATGTAAGGCATTTACTTGTTATCGACAACGAATTGTCTGAGGATGTAAACAAACCTATTGGCATAATTACTCCACTTGACTTTGCCAGGTCTCAAGGCTACGCAGGCAGTGACGATAATGATACCATTGAAAAGTTATTAGAATATTACATCTAAATCTACTTAGATTTCGATGGCATGGGCAAAGTTGCCAATTGATTTAGATAACGAAACGTTATACTAATACCAACATATAACGCATACTAAGGATACTTACTTTGCTGCCTTACAAATGGAACCCGCTTCTAATGCTAGTGAAATGCCACACTATCACCGTTGATTATTTGTGGTTGCATCAAAAGAAATGCCCATGTATTATGAAATGCATTTACTGGCTGGAAATGTACTGTATCAATACTTGAATCAGCTTGTCTATTTATGGTATCCTTAAAACTATTTATATATAGACATTTGAAATATCCTAAGAATTGAAATATACGACATTAGTATAAGTTTTAGTTAAACCTTGTTCCGTTTGGGTGAACTACAATTCTATGACAGACAGTGCAGCAAGTTATCCCATCTTAATGGATCGGACACACTCTAAAGTTCCTATACTTCTTTTTTACTGCACTACAAGTGCCGGTGTATTGATATTACTTATTATTTTTCCGGCTTCACTGAATATAGACCTTACCCATGAGTTAAGATGTGTGGTTGCCATAACTATTAAATGATAATTTGTTTATCCTCACTGCTTTACTATTTCATCTACTATACGTCCTGTCTTTATTTGGTTGGATATCTTATTCTTGCTACCGGCTTGTACACACCCATTTCCGAGGAGGTTTCTATACAATCCCTAATCTTTATTTCCTTTTCCTCTTCTTCATTTTCCTATTCAGCAGCTTTTCTTTATATTCTCTTTCTGCTGATACCTGACATCATTGGGGTAGAGAAATTATATGTGATTTTAATATTGAGATTGAAAAATGTAAATAAATACGTTGACTTTCTATGATTAGTGGATTCTTTTTTTTCTAAAGAATGGAAAATATTAAGTGATCTCGCATAGTACTAGAGATCCTGCGTATAACTATACCATACCAATGATGACGCCCAAAAGCTGATGTAATTAGGATGATTGCATTATAACACATTGCAATATGGCCCTTTAAATAGTATACAGCAAACGGTTTTGGGAATAGGAGTTAATTTGGATGGTCTCATGTTCTTTATGTGGTAAAACCATTGGAGAATCAAATTCAATTATCTATGAAGTTATTGCAGGAAAACACCATGCCTTTGACAATGAGGAATGCCTATTGATGTTCAAAAAGTTGGAAAGCGTATATGGAAAGGAGTATTTTATGATAGAATGCTAATATCCAAATACGGTAGTAGTGAGATCTAGGAGGCTCAACTGACGTATATATGGATGATGTCGGCAGGTTAGTTAGTTGGGTCTAGGGCTTGCCTGCGGTGACATTCATCCTTGTATGGTACAACGACTTGCCATATACTATAATGAGAAATATCGTGTTTAGATTTGGATATATAACCACGTAGGGTTCCATACAACCTCCTTTTGTTGTCTGTCATATCCTTTGCTACTTTGGCGCACATTGAGGGGGAATAATTCCAGTATTGTCGGATACAGTTATTCCCTACACGCACAATAAGTAAAGTATTCTTTGCTCTCGTTCCGGGGTATCTCATTCCCATTTCTATGATTCGTATATATAATATATTTTGGCTAAGCTAATCCCCTATGATCTATTATTCGTAAACTTTATATCATTAACATTTGGAGTACAGGAAGCTTATCTAATAATATACTATATTTCCCTAGTTTTAGTCTAGTCTAGTCCTTTCTCTTTCTCTTACGCTTCTTGCTCCAGACGTAGAAACTCTAGCTGAGCTTAAATAACTTTTGAATCTCTGATCTTATCAACATCTATTTTGTTCTCACTGCTGCATGATGTAGTGTTTTCTCTATGGTTTGCCACGGCAGGATCTGCATTTCATTTTCTATACCACGTCTTGCTATTTCTTTTAATGTTTTACTTGCAACAGATTCTATATCGCTATTATTGTATGCTCTATACTCAATCCGGAAGTAAAACGCGGCATACGCTTTATTATATTCTAGACTCTTTTCTAATGGCCTGTTGAACTTTGTGTTGATTTATATGCAAATGATCTGATCCGAAGGTGTATTAGGGATGCCATATACCAATATTTTAAATTATATTTCTCTAGTTGGACTTTGTTCGAAAAGGATTTTTAAACTATAACAAAATATCCTTTAATAGAGAAAACCTATACCTCATCCAACTTTGAAAATATCGAAAACACTGAAAACACCTTATAGAAAGATAGTCCACCTGTATTTTCTCTTTTAAACCACGGATAACTACTCTTTATGAAAACATAAGTGAATATTTGACAAGGAAACAGAAACAAAAAATTATAGACCTACGTAACCAGCATAAAAAGATGACAAGTGAAATAATAGCAATAGCAAAAATAGTAGGTAAATCTAGTCATAGTATTATAATAGTACTAAAGGAGCATACGATACAGTAACCCCACACTGGTAAGGACGGGATAGAGTATGGGAGGAGCGAAGGCGCTCAGATAGTCATGGCGACCTCCCTCCAAACGTCAAAGCCTACAAGCTGTTTGATGAAGGTAAAAGTCATCTAGCATCCGAATTGAATCTTCCAGAGCCACAGATACAGCAGTTCTATATTTGAATATTTGAAGCTAGTACAAATGCTATAGCCTCCCGCCAGACCAAACTATAGAGAACATAGGTCTGCCATCTATTGAAGCGCTAAATGCTGGATTCCATTCTACCTTTATAGTGGGTGCGGTCATTTCCGTAGTTGCAACCGTCATGGCAGTATTGGACCAAAAATTGTGAGATTACTAAGAACTAGACAATATTTAACTAAATGGTTGGTTTGTCTGAGAAAGATTTTTTCCTCTTTCTTCATTTTGTCACGAGGAAAATCTTCTCTTCTTCTCTTTTGGCTGGTTGTGTATTCCTCTATGAAGGTGAAATTGAAGTCTGATTTGTTGTTGTTATTGTTGCTGACTTATGTTGTATAGCCGTCCCATGTGCCGATACTGTAACAGAATAATATCCACCTTCATTAAAGTTCAAAGTTTGATTGGATGTGTTAACAAGTCCAATGTCACTTATGCTATTGGGTAATTCCTCGTGGTACAAACATGAACTTCCTTCAGAAGATAAATCTAGGCTCTTTCCATCAAGAGTACCGTTGTTGATAGCATTTCCGATGTGTAGAGTATTTAGATTTGGAACAATCCCTATTACTATTGTTACTTTTGGCGTTCCATCTTCATTACATGGAACCTTTAATGCAATATGGCTATGGCCTTCTATGCTGGTAACAAATGGAGTAAAGTCCATAAGGAGTATGTAATCTCCGCTGGCTAATTGGCCTGTTAGGGGAATATGTTCTGAGATAACAAGGTTATCCAATGTATGCTCAGCGTGTTGCTTTATTTCTGCCGTTCTATTATTATTCATCGTTGACATTGATTGGCCGTATACACTATTGCCTTCAGGATGAGCCAATATAACTATGAGGACAATTACAAATGGAGGCGCTACAAGCAATTTGCAAGTCTCTTTGTCGTTCATGTAA
>DASTUU010000461.1:0-2449 GCA_035759485.1 Nitrososphaeraceae archaeon | reverse complement strand
TCTTATCATCTTGATTTTCTCTGCGATGCTATTGTCATTTGTTACTACTGCCCCTCCTTCTCCCGATGTCAAGACTTTGCTAGCATAAAAGCTAAAACAACCCATTATGCCCAAAGTTCCAGTTTGCTTATTATTGTACGTGGACCCGAGTGATTGGCAAGCGTCCTCAATGACATTAATCGATCGTTTTTCTGCCAACTCGACAATCTCGTTCATGTTACAGGGATGTCCATACAAGTGGACTGGTATAATTGCCTTAGAGTTCTTTGTGATTTTAGACTGCAGGTCTGATATATCGATTGTATAGTCATGTTTGTTAATGTCTACAAATATCGGTTTTGCACCAACCGCCATGACAGAATTTGCAGTAGCGACGAAGGTAAATGAGGGCAATAGGACTTCGTCCCCTTGTTCAATATCAGCTGAGAGCAATGCGGCATGTAATGCAGATGTTCCAGAATTTACTGCTATAGCATGCCTAACATTTAGGTAACCTCGTAAGAGTGACTCGAATTCCTGTACCCTCTTTCCACCATCTTTTGAGGCAGAGGTAAGAGCGCCTTCATTCAGGACATCCATTATTTCACGCTTTTCGTCTTCGTTTATCCAAGGCTTATTTATTAGAATCTTCGGTTTATCAACAGAAGACTGTTCAGTGGACATACGATCGTATTCGCTGGTATTGCTAGTGCTGGGCAATATATGTATATATTTTGATGTAAAGTAATCAGATCAATATTATTTGAACTTACAACGTTAAAAACGGGTTTCTTGATAAGCCACGCTGTGTAACATTTTGCAATTTCATAGTGCAGGAAAAGGCTTTAAGAAGCTAATCCGGAGTAGGAAAAACATATAGCAACTAATTCCATCCTTAATTCCCCCTCGCCAGCCAGACAAATATGGTAGCTTGGTTGTCAGTATTAAATTCTTTAGATCTGTATATTTGATGACTAGTCCAAAGAGGACGTACGGCAAACTGTCACCTATGTAAGGTTACTATTCTTTACCAATCATCAAACCTTATGCGCTATTTTGGTGCTTCAACCTTCTGTTATATGCTTCAATTATTTTCTGGAGCGCCTCATATTCTTCTTTGGCAGCAAACAGTAACTCGTCCTTGTAATTATATTTGCTCAAAAGATCTAGAGTAAATGAGAAGTCTTTAGTATGTCGCCTTTCAAGATCTTCAACTTTTAGAACTAGAGAATCATCAATAGCAGACCTAACTAGACACTGCTGGATAAACAATCTGTTATAACGACTAGTAGCAAAATACTGTCTGAATAAATTCATTCTTTCCTCTCTGGTCATTTTGTCAAGTCGATCTCTTGTGGGAAAAGTAAATTTTAACATACTACATGAGTGTATGGACAACTGCCCCTGCTATACTAATTACCCCCCTCCTCCGCCTTTACCACCTGCGGTTGATTCAACATCTAATGCCTCTAGCTCTTTATCCTCTTGGCTTTTTCTTATTCTTCTATTCCCCTTCTCGATATTATTTTGCTCCTCTGAAGACATCTCAGAATCATTGGTTCTAGCTTTGATTAAAATATTCTCATGCATATATGTTTAACAAAGACTTCTTCTCTATGCTAATATATGTGTCTAGGTAGAAATTCGCGAACCAACTTTTCGATTAAGAAAATATTAGCTCTGTTGTTGTGTTCATTGTCGTGTGAGGGGCATAGCTTTTGCCAAGGAATAGCATGCCAGAAAATATAATTAATAGAAGCGTATTAACTGACGGAATACTTGCATTGGCAAATTATTTCGGGGAACATGGATTTAACCCTCCAATTAGTATTATTGTAGACAGGTTGGCATTTGAAAAAATATTATCAGAATCAGTGGAACTATACAACATTGATAGCAAAAAAGCAATCGCAAAACGTCGCTTTTCAATATCAGGCATAATTGTGATCAAAGAGCAGAAAAAAGGAAAGGCATAGAAGGCATAACAAGTGGGAACACTATGACATTGTGCACTCTATGATATTGATTAATCAAGAACTGAGTATGAAGTATTATCATGTTCTTTTTCTATTACATCCGCCTTCATCGTGACAAGTAAAAATGCTTCACCATATGACTATCGACTCGTGTAACAGTTAGACGCAACGACTGATTGTGATGATAAGCTTAGAGGCAATATAGGGTTGATTTTAGCAAGTACTTTCTTAGATAGTACCCCTCTATGGAAGTTGATAGGTTAGGATTAAATTTCTGCTATAGAATAAAAAAAGATATGTAGCCGTTTACTCTACCGATTTTTACTAATTTATCTTCTTTGTCTTGATGCTGTTGCTTCTACTTGAGAGAAACTTGAGTTAACTAAGTCATTTGATGCTTCATTGAAAACTTTCGCCGCATTTACACCTAGTCTGGAAAACTCCTTTGAGCTATCTTTTGTCTGCTGCAGTGCTGTACTGAATAACTCCATATT
>DASTUU010000460.1:0-4177 GCA_035759485.1 Nitrososphaeraceae archaeon | reverse complement strand
ACCGAGCTGTCCCAGAGAAAATGCTGCTTCATGTCTTACAAGAGCATCCGAGTCATATTTGAGTACGTGGCTCAATGATTCTATCGAGTCTTCTGCAGCGATATCTGCGAGGATACAGACAGCTCTTGTTCTTATGATATGATTTGGGTGATTCAGCAAATTTTCGAAATATTTATTGTTCTTATCTTCGTAGTATTCTTCCATTTCTGCCAACAACTTTATTATAGTCTCTGATACTGGAGGAAGGGCACCATTCTCAGTCTGATTGCGACACACAAAGTACGACCTACATATTACTTCTTTTATTTTTTTTGATTAGTGTTCGGGGATACCAACAGATTCTTATACGAGGCTAAGACTATGATTTGCAAATAGATATGCGGCTGAGATACTGGAGACTTACAGCCGAAGATGTTTTAGAAGCAGCATATCCTCCGGAGAAGGCTAATCATTGGGAAATCAAGTGCATGCAAGGAGAGTATCAGCATTTTGGCGTTTTCTGGTATCGATATGGAACTCCGTTTGATAAAGAGCCTATCCATGGAATCTGTTTTTATTACAATGAAATTCCTGAAGACTCAATACAAATGCTCAAGGATTTCTTGAACAATAAATTTGGGGGAACTCCGATTCGCAGAAAGACAAGAGTATTCCTTCAAGGATCTCAAGAATTTTCCGATCCCAAATCAATTGGGATACTTGCAAAGGAGATAAGTACAAAATTTAGTGCTCCTGCGGAGGTTACTATCGAGTTTGAAAAAGTAACCCAGCAAGAGCAAGAGGAGAACGTATTTAATATGCCTCCAAAAAAGGCTTTGCCTATCGCTGGCATAGATTAACTAGTTTATGTTTGGAGCCTATGGCCTTTATTCCTAGAATACATTCATACCTATTGCATGGAAGATATAATGTATTAAATTATTGCGCTATTAGCTAGAGGAATATAACCCCTCTTTGGCTCCTTTTTTTCTGAAAATCTAATTTGTTGAGGAGTGTAAGTGCAAAGGCGAAGGAAAAGGTAAAGGTAAAGTAAATTGTAAATACATCGTGGTCCCAAAAAAATTTGAATGGATGGCCAGAGTAATGATAATAGTAAGAATGAAAATACCTATTTGGTGCACGCTGAAGGGAAAGAGCTTTTGCAACAGATGAGAATTGAAGATTACAATTGTTGGAGGATGAAAAACTTGACTATAAAACCTGATATTAGTGGCGATAACCTTTCAGGCAAGAATTTATCAGGTGCTTATCTTAATGGGGCAAACTGCGCTCAGACTAACTTATCATACTGCAATTTAACCAACACGAATCTAGTTCAAGCAGACCTTAGCAGGGCAGATCTAAAAGGCGCAAATCTGAAAGATGCCCTACTAATGTATTGTGAGATGAAAGAATGCAACCTAGCAGGTGCTAACTTGACTAAAGCAAACTTCATGTGGGCAAATCTTCAGGGCTCTAACCTAACCAACTGTATAATATCGAGAACCAATTTTGTCGAAGCTAATCTGACAAATGCAATTTTACCGAATGTGGGTAAGAGAGAAGCATATATAAAATACGCTAAACTTCAAGGAACTTTTTGGGCGTGAACTAAGGTCTCGGATGACGTAGAGAGTTACTCCAAATTTGAATAAAAGCATAGATACGTAAATATGATATCATATGGATTGTTTTTATCTTATGTATAGGAGGATTCAAAACATTGAGATGAGAATTCATCGCTAGAATCTTCTTTCTCTTTATTTACAAACGAAAAATCTTTTATATTCTCCGCTTGGTGACTATGGCATTGGTTATAGACAAGGCTCGAACCATCAAGATGCTTGGAAAATGGTCAAGTAACAGACTGATAGGCCGCAGGCTTCCAGTAGTTGGTGTTTTTAGCCTAACGCACTATTGCAACTTCTATTGTCCAATGTGTCCATTTGGAGACCCAGATAAAAGCAATCAAATTAGCTTTGCCAAGAAGAATGACCTTTCAACTGACCAATGGATGATGATTTTTGAGAAAGCATCTAGGCATTGCATTTGGGCCATTGTTGAGGGGGGCGAACCAACTAGTCGTCCTGATTTTATGCAGCTTATTGAATATTTGTACCGGCTAAAAATGCCTGTCACGCTGATTTCTAATTGTTCCTTGCTTCACACTATAGACCTTCAGGAACTACGGAAATACATTCAGTTTATAACTTGCAGTATCGATTCTGTATTTGAAGAATCGTACTGCAAAGTCCGTGGAGTTTCCCCATATGTCTTTCGGAAGGTAATGGAAAACCTGGATCTTTTGACTGAGTATAAAGTTCCGCACTATTTCAATAGTGTCATTACAAAATACAATACCAAAGAATTTATTGATCAGTCATATTTCAATAAGGCTCTCGACCTTGGATCCAATGCAATCTCTCTTACGTTTGTTGAGGATAGATCAGATGTTAGCTATTCCCTTCTTCCGAATAGGCAAGAAATGGTTGATGTATGCAAGAGCATACTTGACTACCAAAAAAAGCATACTTCTCCTCAAATAATGATCCCCCCTCAATATTTCGAACAGATAATATTGCATGGAAGAGGCGTGTTTGATGAATGCGGAGTATGGAAAAGCATATTTGTTAATAGTAATGGCACCGTAATGGTTCCATGTTGGAAATTTAACAGCAAAGAGAACACGTATAGTCTTTTAGAACACAGTATACCGGAAATATGGAGTCTACCGCAATGGGAAATAGCCAAGACTTGCCACGACTGTGAAGTTCTAGGCTGTATATGGTACTCCTCACAACCTACTACAACGTTTGCCCGAAATTATATGAAAGGTTTATCAAAAATGATCAGTCAGCACACATCTAATAAGGATCAAAGAGCAGCGTTCTCTTGAATACACCATCATTAATTCCCCAAATTGATAGCGAAAACAAGACAATTATGTATTTAATAGTAACAAAAAACATAAGGTAAATGTGTCAATACGCAAACCTGTGCTCATAGTTGATGACAGTGATGATTCTCAAGCCGCCATGAAGCTGTTTAACCAAAAGAGGACAGAATACGTACAATACCATATAAATAAAGTCGCTGGTGGTTGCTACGGTGGAGTTAGCGACGACACTAGCACTCCGAGTACCGTGACAGCGCCTGCAATAATCGCCCCAGAGGACATATTCAAGGGGCTAGACGGTATAAAAAACTACTTCGACTCGGAAAGGAGGTATTCTGAGGGTTAAAGTGCATACTGTAGCATTCATTGCATAGGCCTCACTCCCCTAACATCTTAAATCATCACCTCATGAATTTGTGTCCGCATTATGCTTTCTGCTTTCTGCTGTCCTTACTTTTCTACAGTTTCCTTATCCTTGCGGTCATTTGAGCCGCGCTTAAATAAAACTTTTTTTTCGGGTTCTACCTGGATAGTGGTATGACTTATTCCGTAGTTTTCTAACAATTTTCTATTTATCACTTGCACGACCTTATCAGCTTCACTGAGAATCTGATCTGGTACCACGATATGCCCGCTTAATGCGTTCATGCCGCTACTGATTGTCCACACATGCAAATCGTGCACTTCTAGGACTTTATCTGTTTTCATTATTGATTCGCGAATTTCTTCCATATTAACATGGGGAGGGGCCCTTTCGAGCAGTATGTAGGCACTATCCTTGGCTATTGTATAACCGCTTCGGGCTATGAAAGCAGCTATTAAGAAGGCAACCACGGGATCTAAAGCATGAATCCCAGTAAAGTATGTAATTATTCCCACACATATTACTGCGATTGAAGATATTGTATCATAGACCACGTGCGAGAAGGCGCTTTCGACATTTAGGCTATTTTTTCTGTCGTACATTAGAAACTTCATTATTACCAAATTTCCTGCTAGTCCTATCGCAGCGAAGTTCATCACCAAAAAGGCATCAATGGGCCGAGGTGTGTATAACTTCTGATATGCTTCCACAACTATCCAGGCAGAAATAGCACATAGTAAAATGCCATTGGCCATTGAGGCTAAAACCTCCGCTCTATGATACCCAAAAGTCATTGATCCTATGTGCTCTCTTGTAGCTAGCGTTACTGCAAAGAGGCTCAGTAAAATTGCAAGTATGTCACCAAAAACATGGGCAGCGTCACTGATAAGAGATAAGCTATTACTTAGCATGCCACCAACGAATTCAACTAGTGCTAT
>DASTUU010000459.1:0-1313 GCA_035759485.1 Nitrososphaeraceae archaeon | reverse complement strand
AGTATTCTTTTTTGAGAAATCATTATTGTCTTGAGCTCCAGCTAGGCTTTGAGTGTTGTTATTGTAAGATAACAATAAGATAGTTGTACTAAGGATAGCTATCGCTATAGCAGAAAGGAGCCAAAATCGGGTTCTCGGCACAATAAGAATTAATATAACAAGGTAAATAAATATTAGCCTAGGCTAACATCATTGCTCCACGCTATGACAATTAAGCTATATTAGGTTTATTAGAGCAATCTTGTTAAAATAACTGATCGTCAACATATAATGCAGACCAACTGACTATTATTAGCAATAGGTTAAGATCAACCCTAGCCTATTTCTTGCTAAATACATTATTGCGTAGCAAAGACGGACGACTCAGAGCATTTAGCAGAACTTTAAGCAAAACTAATAAATGTGTTACTAGCGATATCACTAGTAATATGGTCCCTTTCTTATTTGCGGGAGGTATGGGTACTAAGGTGGCGTTAATGCTTGGTTTTACGGCTGCAGAAATAATTATGCATCAGTGGAACTCAAAACAAATTCCACTGGAGGTTTACATTTTTGGTAGAAGAGTCCATCATGGCGAAATTGGGGCCTTATTGTATGTGTCTTCTCTACTTGTGGGAAAAGTTCCCATTCCTGCAGCAGCATTAGGCATTATTGCAGGAATAGGGGCAGGATTAATAAAAGGTGATCTTGCGGATATCAAAGAATGGTTTAGATTTAAGAAAATGGATTTTATGCAAAAAAGTACCTAAGTAAATCCATTAGAATATCTCATTTGTTTGTAATTCTTCAGGCTCTAATCCTCCCCGGTAACAATATGTTTTCTCGTCAAGAGATACAATTGTTACCTGTAGAGTAATATTTTCTACAATACAATATTAGATGCTCCTAATTATCTTCTTGAGAATATTAGTGGCCATATAGGAAGTTATAGCTGCTGAGCCCATAATACATCCTGCTGCAATTCCATTTGACAATCGCGTTCCTCTATTGTCATCTTCTGTCCTTTGGATATCACTGATTGCAGAACCAACCAGCTTTCCTGCCATAATGGCAGACATAATACCTACTAAAAATTCAGGAGCATCAATTAGTAGGTGGCCTAAGGGATCCTTCCTAGGATCGATTTTATCAATATGAACAGTATAATGGTCATTATACTCTCTAACATGTAAGTTCTTATAGCGAAATTGTCGCCTAGCACCTTTTTTGTTTCCAAAATGAGTTTCTTCATAGTCAATAGTTGGTCTAACAGGTTTAGGTACTATGATACTATCTTCATCGTCAATGAATGACATACTGAATTTGTGCTGCAT
>DASTUU010000458.1:0-4983 GCA_035759485.1 Nitrososphaeraceae archaeon | reverse complement strand
GGTAGACCAAAATTGAACCAATCTGTGAACAAAAAGACTGAATTATTTGTATCTATCTTCACTCCTGATGATTGGAGATTTAGCGAACAAAATAACTTAGGGCTCCGTAGCATTTGCAACAGATTTATCATTGTCAACATCAAGATCTATTACTTGTAAATGTAAATTCTCATTTTTTGCTATATCTGTTAAAGGTTTGGATTTTTCTTCTTCCAACTTACGCATAGTCGCATACGTATAAAATCCATTCCTTGCCAAGGTAAGAGAGGTTTCAAATCCTATCCCGCTTGAACTACCAGTCACTATTGCAACCTTTTGGCCTTGCATGAATTAGATATAGTCTTCTTAAAATCATAAATATCTATTCTTCAACCTAGTGACCCTAATCATTTTTCATAAGAAACCAGAGAAGCGGAGCTCCTACACTTATAAGATCTAAGAACAAAGTGAAATCATCTACTTATAGATAGCCATGTTACAAAAATACAGTAGCCAAAATGTAATTTCAATCTTGTCAGAGTTAATTAGGACTACTTCAACCCTTCAGAGAAATTTATGAATTCATAGGAAATTAGCCATGTGTTCTGATTTACCATATTCGATTCTGCAATCTTTTGTTGCAGCCCTGGCTGGACGGGCTAAATCAATAAGTGCAAAACATTACCTCATGAACGAAATTGACAAAAATGACAGAACAGTATAGCAGGGCATGAAAAAGTTTCAATAAGTTCGCAGTCCCAACCCTGTTCTAGAAAAGACTCAAAACAAATTAAGCTTGATTCAATTACAAAAGTATATGGTTCCTGAATCTCTGCTAGGTACAATAGTTGGAGGTATCATAGGGTTCGGTTCTAGTATGGGCGTGCTTTTCATTCAGCGGTGGATTATACGACCAGTAATATCCATAGATGAAAATAGTACCGAAGTAGGAATGAATTATAGAGAAACAGATCCCGGTCAAGTTCTTACAATAGACGAAAAAGAGGCTGCTCAGCAATTGGTTGAATTTATTGCTACAAGAATCAAAGTAAGAAACACCGGTAGTACAGCGGCGGAAAATTGCAAGGCTTCTATAATCATGGGGGCCAATGAATTCCGGGTGGGATGGATGCTTCCGAAAGAGGATCTTACCGTTACAATCAATGCGCATGATTCCGAATACATTGACCTATGTGCATCTTCTACTGGTACAGACGACCAAGGTCGGGTCAGACGTTTAATGACAACAGAGCGTGGATATAGAGAATCGCAGCAGCACGCTAGACCTTTGCCGTAAGGGGTTGTGGAGGCTACACTCAAGGTGTCGGCGAAGAATGCCAAAGGATGTCAAAAGAAATTGCGGATTTCCGAAGTATATGATGAACAACACAAAATAGTTCACTTTACACGACAACAGAGAGAGACTTGAATGAGGTATTACGACAGGATTTTCCCAAAGTATTGCTGATTAAAAAGGACCTAATCGCTTAATTAGGTGGCATATTACGAACTATTGTTTAATGAGATATAGACAACAGAAACGTGATTACGCAGACGATCATTTGGATATTATATCAGAAATAACTGGCAGACGTGGATTAACTGGGATTCGAAGCAGTTATTTATGTTGTCTTGACCAAAACTTTGAAAATAAGTCTAACCAGGATTCAGTCATTTTCGTCATATTTTTAATATATTCAGCATACATACTATTGCAAACATTGACATATTCAAACCATAAATTCATATAAGATGTAAATAGGTCAAAGGATGTTTCTGGCCTGTTTGGATCCACCCTTTTTTCCTCCTTTTTGTGCTATTCCTGCTGCTGTGCTTGCGGACCTCCTTCTTTTGCATAATCTTTAAGTCCAGTAAAGTCGATACCAACCACTGGTTCGTTTCCTACAACCCACGCATTATGACCAGGTGGAACTATTGCTGTATCTCCAGGACCGAAGTCTTCTTCAGAACCATCATCCATTACAACCTTAATGTGTCCAGATATCATATATTGTGTATGGGGAGCCTCACAACTGTTTGTCTTTACTATAGGTTTAACACACTTATCCCAGCTCCATCCTGGTTCAAGCGTTATTCTTCCAATTGAAGTACCATTTTTAAATGTGGTTAATTCAAGTTTACCTTTTTCAAATGTGCGTGTTTCATCAGGTAAATTCATGGACTTCTTCTCCATTGGTGCTCCTCCAGTTGGCGTTGTCATATTTTGTTCTAAAGTGAGTTTGTAATCTAACTTATATGAACATTTAGCAGGAGGCCAAATCATTAATCCCATTTTGTATTGCTCTGTTTCTTTCTCTTGCTAATAACCTTCCTAGTTTGATTGCTTGCTCCTTCGCATTTGAAGCCCAGTTAAGAGGGACACTATTTTTGCCCTGTCAATTTGTTGATATATTTTGGTTTTCTATTATATTAACGAAGATTGATTAGTATTACGGTCTACCTAGCAAATTTGGCAAGCTGTTTTGTTATATCTAACATTTTATCTACATTTCTACCCAATGGGATAAAGTTGTATCCAAATACTATATGATCTACATCCATATCCATCTGTTTTATTCTCTTTATATCATCACCTATCTGATCTATTGTTCCAGTGAATGGAAATCTTTGGCCTTCATTTACTTTTGTTATTGACTGACTTTTTGAATCTAAATCTACATTGAGATGTGCTAAAAGAATTACCTTAAAGTTATTTGGATCCTTATTTGCCTTATTCGCTATATCTTTTATGTTCTTTGTAATATTATCAAGATATTCAAGTGGTCCTGCAGTGACAGCTAGCCAGCCATTTGTATCATAATTTACAATTCTTGAAAATGTATTTGGGCTAAATCCTCCCATATAGATCGGAGGGTGTGGTTTTTGAAGGGGTTTGGGCGCTATTTTTGATGCAGGTATGCTATAATACTTACCTTTGAATTCAACAACATCATCTGTCCGTATTCTTTTTAGTACTTGAATAAACTCATCAGCTCTCTTACCTCTATTTTGAAATGGGATATTGGATGCTTGGTATTCATCCTGTGACCATCCTATACCAAATCCTGCTATAGTTCTTCCTTCCGATAAGACATCAAGTGTAGCAAACCTTCTTGCCAATACTACAGGATTATGAAATAGCATATCTATTACAGATGTTCCTAGTGCAATTTTGTTCGTATTTGCAGCTATATAGGTAAGCGTTTCTAATGGATCTAACATGATCTGATATTCAATGGGAAGACTTCCATCTGGAGTGCCACCATATGGCGTTTGTGGTTTTATAGGCCAAAGAAGCCTTTCGAAAACCCATAAAGAGTCAAAGCCTTCGCTTTCGGAGTTCTTTGCCATTTGTATTATATTTTCTCTTGTAGCCTGCTGACCAGCTTGTGGCAGCGAAACACCTACTTTCAAGGTAATTTCAAACTATATTGCTCCTATTAAAAGATAGGCTCAGGACTGTAACAGGATTGCTATTGTAGTTTGTTTGTTCTAGAGTCCATCAATCCACAGAATAGTTATAAAAGAAGTATGAGAATATCATTAGTGAATTAATAGCTAAACATTAGGAAGAGTTTTCTCCTGCCAGCAGCTTAAACAGAACTCACCACTTTCTTGGAATATCTCTGCTGGTTTGGTTTTACAGTGGTTACATATTATGATAGTAGCCATAAATTGAGAGAATGATCAGGTTTCATGTTTGCTCAGTTAAAGCTTTGTACACTGATCTTATGATCTATCATATCATTTGCAAAAACTAAATAGAAGGATTGAGTTCCTTCGACTTCTAGAAGCAGCAGTAAGTATAGCACTTGTCATTTAATGTCAGGATACTGTCAGATAAAAAAACAGTATTGAAGATATAGATAATAGGATAAGATGGTTGAAAACAATACCTTATACACATTGTATAGTCTAAGCAACCAACACGTATTGTGATGATCACCAAAACAGATATTACTTTTGTAAAAGAGATAATTAGGGAGATTCTGTTACTTATTCTACCATTTAATGGAAAAGATTGATATTCCAACTTCTTGATAAAACAGTAATGGCTAAATGCACTAAATGTGGAGCTTATATAACTTCAACTGGCTACGACACGGAAGAGTTAAAACTTCCTAACGACGCTACTGGTTATCTGGTTTCATGCAAGCAATGTAAGACTATCCTTGGAATAATTCAAGAGAAATGATATTAGCAAGCAATAGAGAGAGCAGAATATTAGGATTATTACATGTTGCTATCAGAATTCTATTTCGAATACCTCATAAAAAAGGAGTGCGTCAGAACACTATTAGCACACTCCTTGGTTCTAAAGCACTTTTTCCGCAATATGGGCAGTAAGTTGCTTTCTTCTTAGCTGGACCTTTTTGCTTTTTATTTCTTTTTGTTGGCCATATATTCACCTATCTGTTGTAGTTCCTTAACAATTCAATCAGTAGCTGGGGTAAGTTACTTCAAAAGAATCATCCACAGACATTAAGAGATGTAATATTATTAGAAGAAGGACCTGAGCACTATGCAATCTGGAAGCACCTGCCTGCCATGATTAAAGATGGTTAACAGAATGCTTTTCTCCGTGAATATGATGTTAAAGCGTTTGAATACGCTGATAAAAAACCAGAATATGCAGAAGTGTTTAGTCAGGCTATGAGTAGTTATTCTGCAACTCAAACCACTTGGGTATTAGATGCACTTAGTGGGTATGATTTTTCCAAAATACATCATTTGTGTGACATTGGTGGGGGATATGGGCATCTTCTCAGCAATCTCCTCTTAAAATATCATCATATGAGAGGTAGCATATTAGAGTTAAAATCTTTTATTAAAAACAAAGATTTATTGTGGTCAAGTAAAATGGGAACATCTACTGACAATGCTACTACAGATTGCCAAGTATATGTGGATGTAAATGATATAAAACCAATGCAGAACACTACAGCAGCCGGAGTAGAAGGACGAAACGATTACTCAAATTGGACCTTTACATATACAAGTAAG
>DASTUU010000457.1:0-4093 GCA_035759485.1 Nitrososphaeraceae archaeon | reverse complement strand
TGTTTGTAATAGACAGATCCTGTATGTGTCCTCTCGTCTGGTTCCCTTTTTGCTCTGATATGTAAAATATCTTCTTTAATACTTAGGTTGATATCCTTTTTTGCAAAACCAGCTAGATCGATTTTAACTACTAAGTCATTTTCATCTTCTAACATATCAATGGCAGGCATTGTCAATTCATAGAATTCCCTTGAAAAATTACCTAATTCCCTGGATAGCCATGAGCATGTCATTGGATTACTTATGAGCTATAACATGTATATACCTTCGTGCTCGCGGTCCTGTTATAATCGGGTATTTGGTCCTTATCATAGATGAACTACTCTTATCCATCTGGCTTGAATTCAGCACAGATATAAATAAAATAAACACTACCTTACTTAAGATACAATGAAGCCAATAGAAACACTATTCTGGTTGGGAACCGCCAGTGTACTGTATATGGCGGCCAATAACATTGTGAAAAATGTAAGAAGGGATGTAATCAAGGATCTTGAAAGAAAAGACCGTCGACGATGTATATGTTGGTAGGTTCAACATAACCCAATAGAGTGCTAGTAGTCTAGCTCCTCACGCTTATGATGATCCTAATGAGGTTGGAGATCCAAATCTGATCAGTGATCCCGATATACGTGCTCCTGGTCTACTGAATCAAGGAGATATAATTCCTGGGCCTAGATAAATAGATCTCTAGCAACATTTCATACTCAAAGAGCTAAATCTAAATACAACATTTCTCATTGTAATGCAGGGCTAAAATTGCCCATAAGAAGTCATTGGAACCGCAGGAAGCCCTAGACTTGACCATAATTCCAGGCCTTGCTTCATTCTTCTTGGTTGAGTCTCCTGCGGTTTTCCACTTATTGTATAAAAAATAGATATGGAGCATAAATCAGACTCCAATCAGTATCCTTTATAGAACATCACAGATGTTATCACATGTTAAGGAAATCTTTAGTATTTATGATGCTCTTAGCAGCATCATTAATTGGAATAAGTAGTGCCGCACATTATCAACCTGAAGTCGCAATAGCGCAACCACAGCCACAACAACCACAACAATCACCACAGCAAGGTCAGTTACAATCCCCAAACACTGCCTCACCCACATTAGGGAAACGACTAACATCGCCACAAGGAATGCAGCAGCAACAACAAAGCAACCTAGGGACGCTTGTTCAGATACAGCAGGACAAAGCATTGGTAGATAGATTATTTCCGTATATTATCCAGAAGATAGATGGCAAGACATTAGCTCAGAAGATAGATGCTGCAACTCTGGTACAAAAGATAGATGCTAAAACACTTGCCGCTAAGGTTCTTCCTTACCTGGATATTAAGGTGAGTGTCGTAGAAAAGGCGGGTCAGACAGCGAAAAGAGGTCCTAATACTGGACTAGCAGTACTCGATAAGAGTGGAAAGGGGTCTGACATGTTTGCATCTTGCGCTCCGGACGAGACACTTGTAAGTGGAGGGTTTAATACTCAACAGGCAGAAGTATATGCATCTAAACTATTTCAACCCAATCAATGGTATGTAGCGGCAAGGCTGCAGCCAGCAGAATCTGCCGCGTCCTATGCAACCTGCTTACATGCTGAGCTGAGGTTCTGAAGTAAGATATGTGTTCTTCCTGTTTGCAAATCCACTGTAAGGCAGATTTGCCAGTTCAATCTTTACTAGATCCAATCTCCCCTCTAGCGGGATTTGGATATTACGTATGGTAAACTCAGGCCTGAATACGGCCTTGGAATATAGGATCAAACGGATGTAGTTTGATATCAAGCAGCTCAGCTTATTGATATCCATATTTTTATTGATTGATATTAATGATGATTGTCTCTCCAGTTGACATCAACGTATAAACCGTCGGTTTTCCCGAAGATATAGTAAGTAGTTTGTCTTATGTGTATGCAAATGGATCCAAGTATTCAGATGCTTAAAGGTTCTTTACAAACCACAAGAGCCTACAAGCAGGGACTTGTAAAGATGAAAGAGGCAGATTGGGCTATGTTGGAATCCAAACTCAGTCAATGGGGTTTTGAAAATCCAAATCAGCTATGTCATGCAATTGTAGCAGGCCAGTTTCCAAAGCAGCAAAGAAGCGAACAAGTTGAAAAGCTGCTTGATAGAATAAGGGACAAGGGGATAAGAGATCCACTGTCAGGCATGGTTTCGCCTACTTTTTATAAAAGTGCAGATCTTCAAAATTTTAAATCATATCTTTATAATAGGTATGAAATAGAAAGAAGTGCTCGTACAATACTTAACTATTATAAAAGATATGTTGACATATTTTTTACAAAACCAATTCTGCTAAAAGACAGCTCTGGTCATGTTAGGTCATATATCTGTGATGCTATGAGAAGGTTTGCAGAATGGTACGATCAGAGATATGGTGACGCAGAGGTCAGGTTACTGATAGACGAGATTATCAAAAGATATGACCTTAACAAAAGACTCAGAATTCACGATAGACTTTGGATTGGAGACAGCGAAGATCTGAAAGAGAGAATAAAAACAGTACTTGATATCCAAAGCAATGAATTTGACATCCTGATAAAATTTGCACTTTTTTCTGGCCTTAGGGGAACAGAGATCGAATATTGCCATCAAATACCGCTGTGTAAAAACCTAACAAATTGTGTGTGTACTAATCTTCATGTAAAAGACAAAAAAAATGGATTTTCAGTAATAGTTGTAAATCGCAGGTTTGGTCAAAAGTATTGCTACTTTACTATTGTGCCAACTAGAATATGGGAGCAATTCAGAGAACTTAACACAGTTGATTATGATAGGCGTAAAGCATGTCACACTCTGCTAGCAGCACTAACGGATAAACAGGTGGCGTTTATGGATCTTCGAAAATACCATTATAATGTTAACTATCGCAGTCCTATGAAAGAACAGGGAGCAGAGATACTTGCAGGTAGAGCCAGATCTACAAGTGCTAGACATTACCTGCTTAATATGATTGATGAAATGATAGATCATTATCAGCAAGGATGGTTGACTTATGGAGTAGACCCTAAATCAGTTTAGCTTAGGCTCCTTTTCCTCTTTTTTTATTTTTCTCCTCCTCTCTTCTTTTGTACTCTTATAACTGTAAATTTCCAAAAAATTAAGTATTCTGGTATGCAACGTTAATAAAATGGCTAAACGTGAAGCTTCAGAAATAAAATCAGAGAAGATTACCTCAAGGAGGGTAAATCGAGGAATTAATTCTGAGGTTCAAAATAACAAACTGTGGGACTCTATTTCAAAAAACTATGAATGGATAAGCCATGCACAGATCTCTAACAGTTTTATCTTATTAATGGTCTTACAAGAAGCTAAACAGGCATTGACAGCTGGAGAGATTAGTGAAATAGTTGCGCAAAAATCAAAGGGCCGCTTATACAAAGTTCCCTCTACGCTTAGGGATGCACTCGAGTATAGATTAAAAAGAGAAGGGCTTGTCGAGGATGAGATCATAACCAATAGATCATCGAATCACAAAAGCCCTAAAGTATCTAGATATAATATAACTCCAAAGGGACAAAAATTATTACAAGGCTGGATTGCCTTTTTATCTGCTTTTCAATGATAGTATGTTTAATTTGTCGCATTTGTTTGTATGCTATAGTTTATACTATTAATAAAGTCATGGTAGCTCGCCTGTTAGCACAAGTTGATGTCAGCAGATTATCTGTCATAGTATAGTATGGTAATATAACTCGTCAAATATCAAGAAAGGAAATGAAGGAAATCATAATAAGACTAACAGACGAAGAATATTATCAATACGTAAAGAAAGGCCAGTTGGAATATCGTTTACGTATGAAAAAAGCTATAGAAGACGAAGAATATGTAAAGTGGATATTTATGCTTGGTGAATATTATAGAGGTCAGAGAAATTGAATACAACGATATTTAGTACGAGTAGGAGATACCAGTAAACAAAAGTCCGAAAAGATGAAATGATATTAGTTATTAAGAGAGTGACTGAAAAGAAGTGACCAAATGTCCTTTATGCCGTATTGACCTAGACATAGATAATGTCGAACTTCAAAGTTATCTTTCTGATTGACATGGCAACAGGGTTGAAATAGCGAAA
>DASTUU010000456.1:0-2185 GCA_035759485.1 Nitrososphaeraceae archaeon | reverse complement strand
AAATCCGTTGACAAAATCCTTAACATTGGCCAGAGCGAGTCTCACATCTCTAGGATAGAGAGCTTCGGTCTCTGGCTGTTTTATTATCGGAGTGTAGTCTCGTATTGGAGATATTGTCGTTATTTGATGCACCAAATATTTCCACAAGCCTCCACCTTGCGCTAAAATAGCATCTATTGCAATGCGCTTATTCCATAGGTACATATCTTTTGTTCGATTTTCTTCATTGCTGGAATAATGTTCTTCTTCTACCTTGCTCATTTTAAGTCTTGGATAGCCATTGCATTGCAACCAAGTTACTGTACCTCTGTCAACACCAATCCAGGGTACGTTTGGCGCCATAGACGCACTTTGCTGATTTTTTTGTCAGAGGCTTCCTCTATCAGTTCTTTTACATAGTTTACAAACCTTCCACGCGTAAATACTAGTGCAACTTTATACTCATCTGCAAACTCAGTCAATGCATCAGCAACATCCTCTTTTTCAATAACTATCATGTCTGTAGTTTTTGTTTGTGCAAGCCTGGATCTGATACTATGCCGTCAATTGTAATGTATCTTTTCTTTTGACTAACTGATGTGAATATTGGACCTCGTCTTGGTGTAGGTGCCTTTTGGTCGATTTTAGGGTCTTTGAACGCAGGGGTATAGAGAAAGTGGCAGAATGTCAGAAGCGTCATTATTAACTAGGACGCGATAGTATTTCTTTGCATAGTTTATTCGGTCGTTTACAGTACCGCGACTATTAAGTGATTTCAAATACTGTTTAAAATTGTCCCAAAAAACTTCATTTTGCCTGTCCCTTTATTATTATCATTATAGCTAATTCTAAAGTTCTTAGAATTAGTTCTAAGATTTGTAATGGGCCGGACGTGATTTGAACACGTGACCCCCGCCATGTCAAGGCGGTATCCTAACCAGGCTAGACCACCGGCCCATCAGGAAGGCAATTTTAACTTTTATCGTAAGCTAATTATGTTTTTCTCACCTGGATATTTATTTCATTTAAAAGTCGCTTGCTTAACAGAAGCGCATTGGAATCTCATAGATTGGACGCTGGAAAAGGGATCTAATTTATACCGATCATCAAAGAGAGAACTAGCCTAGGGTAATTCAACTGTAATAATATATAATATCTTCTGGCCTAAGATTGGAACAGGCAGAGTAAAGTCTTGGCATTTAGATCTCATGTACGTGGGAAAATAGATTCCAGTGCTTGCCCATATGAACTTGGTTATCCTCAGACCCGCTTCTCTCTTGAGTTTTCCCAGGGAACTAAATCCTTTAGTCTCTTTTACAATAATCTCGCTCGCTGGCTATTTATCACACTAACCTTTACCGGGATTTTGTCCACAGGTTGGTTCGGAATACCTCTTGCCCCGAGATTTTTTTTATATAATGAAATTGACCTTCTCTACGCTCTCTTTGCTTTATTCAGTGCACTGGGTACTATATGGGGGGTAATGGCTTACCGCGAATTTACGACTTCTGAGAGGTTGATAACGGATGCAAGAGAGTATGCTAAGATGCTTGATCCAATGATAGGCGAATATCAATATAGATCATATAATCCCGAAACAAAGGATTATGAAAAGGGATATGTTCCAATGGGTCCTATCGATTTTTGGGATAAGGAAACTCAGGTACCTCATTGGCTTGATAAGGGAAAATACTGGCATATCCTACTTGGACTTCAGGTCCCTAACAAGGAAATTATACTTCAAGTTGTTCAGGATCGAGACTTGCCATTCCTAGAGGATCCTCGGAATGTGGCTGTCACCTCGAGGGAATTACCTACATCGCCACCCGCGACTAACAGAAGGTGGATTCAGCAAAAAAAATACCGCTACAGGGTAAAGATACCCCAGTGGCTAGTTATGAATACTGAACTTTCTCGAGTAGAAAAACAAAAACAAAAACAAAAACAACAGGACCATTGGAACACCGACGAAGTAGACTTTGGAACATTTCTGACAAGACTCAACACAAAGCTGGCTCGAGCGTCAGATGAAGTAGTCGAGAGAGAAAAGCCTCGCATCAGTTATCCTTGGAGACTCTCTGTAGTAGGAATATACCTGAACAAGAGCCTTCCTATGAGAATAATATACAGGGAGGCCATAAGGCATATTCCTGGGGCAAAGAAACGAACTATTGAGTATACGAATGAGAATTTGGCAAATATTCCA
>DASTUU010000455.1:0-2053 GCA_035759485.1 Nitrososphaeraceae archaeon | reverse complement strand
TGGTGTCATTTCCATGCATCGATGAGTCGAAATACCATAAAACTTGTGTTTGTAACAGTTTCCTTCATTCGCAAATGCTTTTTTTGTCCAGTGGCATATCTCGACAGCAGAGTGATTGTATACCCCGTATTTTGCCTTCTGTAACTTAGACTTGGTCATCGGAGATATCCGTATCAAATTATCCTCTTGGGTATGGGAGATATATTCGTCTGAACAGCTCATTTACGACATCTTTGAAGATAGGAGATTTAAAGCTTGCAAGCAGAAAACTATTCACAGCCCTCTGGAATAAGAAAATGCACGTGTTAAAAGGGAAAGTCAGTGCGCACTGATAGATGAATTTGATTGGAATTGTAGTAGTATATTCCAGTTATTTAATGGGGGAGAGCAAGACAGCCACCTGCTATCACTGCACGAAACGTGCTCAAAGGCACTATCAAACAAACTTACTATTCGATATTTTTTCTTTGGCTGATGGGAAAAAGAATACAGAGAATATAACAACTTCGAAGTATGAAGATACCATTCTCGGCTATCTTATAGATTTTTGTACCTGTTTCTTTAGCTGTTAAGCAATGACGATAAATACTAAAGATATCATGAAAATAGGCCTTGATCTTGTAGGGTGGAAAAGAATGCCTTTCGATAGCGCCATTCACAACAAAGGCACTAATATTAGGAAGGCGTTAATCGCTGTTGATGTTTCCACAGCAGAACTCTTCTTAGCAAAGAATGCCGGCTGCGACGCGGTGATAGCACACCACCCTATTGGAGTTTCGTCTATGCAATTCCACCGAGTATTCGATAGACATGTACAATTTATGATTCAAAAGGGAGTTCCGGAATATGCAGCTAGAAATGCTGTGAAAAACCTAAAGCGCAGAATTCAAATTAAGTCTCATGCGAATATCTATAAACAAATTGTAGATGCGGCAAGAATTTTAAAAATGCCACTAGTAAATATTCACCAACCATGCGATGAATTCATGCGAAGAGTTATTTTAAAAAAAATTAGAAATTGCAAAAAAGATCATAAAGTTTCAGATCTCTTAAAGTTGGTTGAAGAGATTCCGGAATTTAAGAATGCTGCAATTCGGCCGATGATTACTCTCGGAAGCGCAAAAAATTATGTGGGCCAGATGGCTCTAGTCGTTGCAGCTGGAACAAACGGAGGTTATCCAATAGCTAAACTATATTACGAGCATAATGTATCAACAGTTATTTACCTTCACATCGATCCTGGTGATGCAGTTAAACTGAAGGCTGATAAAGTACGGGGAAATCTCATAATTTTAGGACACTTGGCTGGCGACTCAATTGGTTTAAACGCCTTGGCGGACAAGCTTGAACTAAGGGGTGTAGAGACAGTTAAGATGGGCATTATATCTGCATTCAAAGAGGGATGATAAGATAGGAAGGATTTATTACCACCCTAAATTATTTCCCAAATTTGATTAAGAACCGTATAAATAGAGTTGTTGTGAATCATAAATAAATTTGCGGCCTTCGTAGTATAGCCTGGTTAGTATAGGCGGCTGTGGAGGGAGGTACGGCAAAGTAATGCTAGTTCACGAACTTACCTGCAGAGACCGCTTGAGGAGGGTTCAAATCCCTCCGAAGGCCCTTGTTCTTATAAATTAAGGACTATTGAATAGTTATATGCTCAGCTAATACTTCTTAAGCTGTATCTCCACTAATGAATAATTAGTATATCTTCTCATATCTCTCCTTACCTCTCGGTTTTTACTAAATGCTCCTCATATAATTTGGGGCTCAAAAGAAGCCACCCATAATTATTTTCGTTATGCACATATCTTATCTCTCTGATGTTGGGTCTTAGGTTCTTCTTTCTCAAAGACGATAAGAGTTCTCCTTGGATAATTAATCCCAACCTTTTAGCGAGCGAGTCTAATGTGCCACCCCGTGGTAGCAGAATACGAACACAAAATTGGGCCTGAAGGCCAGTTCTCTCATAATGTGAGGCTATTTCCTCTACGGTTTTGTAAATATGGCCGATTTCTCGAACCTCAAATGTCTTTATAGCAGGAAAATC
>DASTUU010000454.1:0-6190 GCA_035759485.1 Nitrososphaeraceae archaeon | reverse complement strand
CATTGGTCAGAGAATCCCAGTCGGAATTATCACGGAAAGAGACATTATTTTCAGAGTCGTAGCTCAAAACCGAGGACCATTCAAGGTTACGTTAAAGGATATAATGAGCGCACCAATTATTACTATAGATGCTGAGAAATCAGTTGAGGAAGCTATGGCAATCCTCAACAAGCATAAGATAAATCGCTTGCCTGTTGTTCACGATAGTTCCATCATCGGTATCGTAACAACAGGGATGATTATGAGCAATGTTTCAATCGAAAAGCATGGTGATGCTGAGTTTTGAATAGTTTTTGTTATGCTGATGACCTTTCGACACATTGAACTGTCACCGTTTATTTTCAAATTATTATATAGATTACGGCCTAAATATTAGTTGGACTATTATTGAGGGTAAATTTCAGGGCTTTGCTGCCTCTCTTTGTAATTGTCGGAGCATTCTTAGTGATAGGAGCTGTCCTTATCACCTCAGGAGTTCTCCCCGAAGAAAATGCTCGGCATTTCCGTTCGCTTACCGATGTTTCAATAGCTACTGGCACGAAGGTGATAAAGCAACCGACGCTTGGGGATAATACATTCATTTATGCAGTAAATGATGTTGCACAGCGTGGCATAGATATCGCTCAACGTGACCAAAGAGTAAAACAAATACTCGATGAAGCCAAATCAAAACAAGCTACTGTAACTATCGCTGCTGTTCAGCCTACCGTTATGACTGACAAGCAAACTGGGGGGTTACTTTACAGCTCTGGAGGACAGGTCGTAATTACATCTAACTGGCAAACGATTGATGGAACCGTTTATTCGGAACCGCAAAGTTTTGCAGCGGTTACCGATAAAAGCCTAGAGTCGCATCAGCAAATCTGGCATATCCTTGTTGATGTAGATAGTGGTCAAGTTAAGCAGGTTAATCAGCAGGCGGATCGGGTCAATTCTGTTACCGTAAATCCCGATATTATACGTACTGATGTGAACGTGTTTGTGCCTAATGCAATCATAGTGGATGCTGACTCTCCTGTCAGGTGGACTAATCCTTCAAATTTGCCTCATAATGTAGTCGGCATATTCAACCAGACAACAGCACAGGATGCTGTGAATAAGACGGGACTGATTCTTGACAATTCAACAAACAGAACTAGTAATAGCAACACTAATGATGTTCAAACGCCGCCGTCACCTTCTTCTGCTGTAATTGCAATAGATAGTGGCTTTATTCAGCAGGGTCAATCGTGGCAACATATGTTTGATGGAGCAGGAGTTTTTAACTATCTATGTACAATCCATGCAGAGGAGGGTATGAGAGGAACGCTGGTAATTGCAGCACCTTCTACGTAATCATTGGTGTTCCATATTTATTCAGCGAATCATGTATATGCGGATTTCAATTCAAATGAATTGTTATCTGGATCCCGACGAGCCATCCTTTCATAACATTAACAGTCCATCTCTGACCTAGCACACTTTGGTATCAGGATGAGGAATAGTTTAATCGAATCCGATGCTGTATATGGAGCATTGCGTTGGGTGAAAATATTAAGTCAATTCTGTCTCGTATCCCACCGTACCCGCTAATTACTAGGGTTCTCATATTCCAACGTTAAAAGAAGTAATAGCAGTAACCTACACAGAAAAAAATTGCTGTCTCAAAGAGCCAAAATTTTAAAGAATGAATGAATATGTAACTTATTAGATTATGACTAATCAATTCCTTTGCTGATAACTTGGAGAGCCTTTCAATCTCTAAAAGAGTATGCTGAGAATGGTAGTAATAGTTGCGATACTAAGATAAGGAGCGTATGTCATTCAAAGTAACGAAATCAAACATCTGCGTCATTGGAATGGTGATAGGTATAGGACTTATTGGCTTGCTTCCAGTCCTACATAATCTTGGTCTCTTTGGCTACAGCCTGTTCTGACTTATCACAATCTTTTCTTTTGAATAACACAAAAAAAGAAACAGACACCAGGAAAGCAATCAACAACCCTTCAATTATTTGTATAACAATTATAGAAATAGTACAGGGCAATATGCCTCTAGGTTCCCCGTGAATATTACGGTATCTGTAATACTCCATTTTCAACGGATACTATTTGTTGACCTATGATTTTGCATTTGCTTTTGCATAGTGGTTATTATCCTAACATCCAAATTCCGTTTAGAATTGTCTAAAAGATTTATGTGATTCCCATTTAACTCAATAATATGCGAAGAGGGTTAGTATTGACTGTGTGCACATGCTGTCGAATACAATAAAATAAGTAAATGATTTACTGTAATCTATGAAAATTTCTGAATTATGCAAAATGATTGAAGATTCAGTTCATTCTGGAAGATATCCTTTAGATCAAGATACTGAAAAACAAATGGCAGGTCTTGTACAGATCATAAACAGATCATCATCTGACGATCTGAAAGATAAAGACATCAAGATAGAAGTAAGAATAAAGGATCTTTATGTGTTGAACAACTATATTCAAAGTATACAACACCTACCAGGAGTAATTGAAATAGATGTATTAGATTCATTTAAGATGCTGAGTAGACGTGTAAGTAGAATAGAGAAATCTAACATTTCATTCAAATAAAGAAAAGTGATGGTATTTAATGAGAATGTTCGTTTCCGTGCAGTAATAATTATGAATTAGCATGAACTAGCTCTAGCAACCATCCATCCTACAACTATTATAATACTACGTGTTAGGATATGCCTTCTGACTGAGGGTTTGTCAGAGCGGGACTTCGACGGCTACATCAACTTTCGGATAATACTGTTTAACTTTGCCATATTTTGACTCAAATTTCCCAAAAATATTGTTAACCCTATTACTGTCTGTTATTGGTTTACCTTTCGCAGGTACTTCTTCTCCGCCCTTTACAGAAATCTTCAACGTTGCATCGACTAGTAGGTTCTTAAACCAGTTGGTGACAGAGCTCTGAACTGGAAGCAAATACAGGCTGTTGCCTTCATGCACAAACCAGACTGGCCGAGGGATATCTCTGCCTGATCTTCTACCTTTAGCACTGAGTCTTATCTCAGATGCCCTGTTCAGTCTCTGGTGAAGGTCGGCTGCGGATATGACACACATTGTATACTCCATATGTTAGATATGGGTTTTGGATGTTGCTCTATATCCGGATGATGTAAGCCAATTGGCCATTATTACTGTTGTAAAATAACTAATTGTAATCATCTCTAACTCGCTATCTCTGTTTACTTACCTTTTACTTACCTTGAATCCTCCTATTTTCGATGACAAAATGGAGGAAGTTTGAGTGGGATAATCAAGTCAAAACTGTCTTCGATTCCTGAACCCGCTAATTACAGGGGTGTTCTTATACCACCGAACCCGTACTAATTTCGTTCTAGTTTCCATCTTACATGCTTCAATATTCCCCTTATGACAAAGAATCTCTTTATATTGCTGTCAAATTACCACAGATCAACCCGTATATGTCATAACTATTCTTCAATCTCGCTAACAAAAAATTTCCTGATTTGATACTGCCAATTTCTAACTTGGACAGACGTTTAGTCTTCAAAGGCAATGGTAAAGCGCCTGTCATAATTATTATTACTCATTACTTTTACTTTCTGTTGTGTATATACATGGATAACAATATTAGTAAAAGCTGTGACGCTCGCGTTCGTGCATATAAGAACGGCAAGACGATGGAAGAATGCAAAAAGGAAGCCCAAAAAAATACAGAATTACTATCAGATGAAATCTTGAAGAACGGTGAAATTTCATGGGCTAGAGTATTGGAAATGGCAGGCTATGATGAATTAGTTTACAAATTAACTTTAAAATATCTTCGACAAAAAGGATATGATATAGGTTATAATAAAATTCCAAGAGTAAAAGCATAACACTATTATCTTGTTACATTTGTCAGAAGTGACTATTTTTTTATAACCAAAAGTTTATTGATCGGACTTTACGTGTATAGCTTATACAAACAGGAAGAAAACCTTGAAGCTAAGGAGTTGTGTTTACTATCATTAGAAGGTATTTAAAAAACTATAGTTCGAGGTTCCACTTAATCCGCTCCATTTGAAGTAGTGCTGGATTTTACAGCTAATGGGACAAAAGGAAAAGCAGGAGATGACTACGCTTTCCCTTTTAGCAAGGAATAGCTAGATTGCATATTCAACAGAGTTCTAGAATAAGTTGCATTTATTAATGAAATAAAGGAATAATCGAAAAGAATTAAGACAGATGTCGTAGAATCTGTTAAGAAGGATATTTGTAGATTGATCTCCACATGTGATGAAAACCCTCAATGTTATGGAGTTCATTATCGCTGCGACGATAATCGGGCTAGCAGAAATCGCTGTAGCCGTTTCCTCATTATTAGTTCAATCAGCAAATGCTAGTGATGCAATGGCTACAACAGTGGGGGGAGAAGAACGAGAAGTTATAGGGACCAGCTGGATGAACAACAACAACGATTCAAATGCTCTTTTGGGCAGTCTGTTAATGGTTGTTGAATTTGAAACGGCAAGTGTCAATCCAATCAATGAAACATACATTGAGACATCAACTGTGAACAACGTAACAATAATTCCTCCAAACGCCACTACTACTAATGGTACGACTATAAATGCAACAGAGACAGTAAATGCCACAGTTAATATTTTACCTAACGGTCTTGCCCTTGATAAAGGTCAAAGCCTTATCGTGACTGAGGGGGATGATGGTCGTACAGCAGGAGAACAAGAGAATGCTACTACTACCTTTGTTGACATTAGTCGTATAAATCCTGATGGCACAGGAAGTGGAACTGGTGTTGTGTTTTTCAGTACAAACTCTACTGGGCAGCTAGCATTCCTTGACAACATGGTAGGAATAAATGACAGTGAATTCTCTCAGGGGAGCGGTACCATTAGAGTTTGGGAATGGAAGGGTGGAACACTCTCAATTGAGAATGGGAACGATAGCGCCACTAATACGGGGAACCATACTATGACGCCTAGTTTACCGCCGGAAGATCGATAAAGCTGTCAATAGGAATAGCTAGATCTAGCAGTCATACGAATAGCATAGGTAGCGGTCAACTTCCTCATCGAGTCACTCAATTTTCCTCTGGCTCCCTTACTGCTGTATCGCCTATAACCACAATTAAAGCAGATTCACACAGACAGGGAAACTTTAAAGCTAAGGGATTGCAAGCACAGTTAGTAGAGTCCTCAAAGACAACGGATATCGCTCTGGGTTCCACTGAACTCGCTAATTAGGATGGTGCTTAGATCCCACAGGATCCTAACCCGATTTTTCTATATCTTATGCCAATTTAATAGTAGAAGCATAGTTTGCAATAGGTACAAAGGACAAGAGGTGTCTAGAAAGTTTGAATTTTCTTATGTCACAGGACAGAGGGAATGCATAGGCATTTTCAAAAGTTCATTTCTATAACGGGGAAAGGAACGGGTCTCGTACTTTTATTGCGCGAGATCTGGGCAGAAATCAACAAAAGCGTAATAGGCGCAACCTTTGCATTTACCTTGCCGATTCTGAAGTCATAGACAGTTCAAGTGATTAACAAAAACAGATAAATAATAGCCATTAAAACGATTTGGAAGATGATGAACTTATTATTCAATCATACATGGCATTCATGCATTGGTCCGTTTGAAGCAAAGCTACCTGAGTATTCTCCTGTTACCTCTATTACGTCGTCGCCGTCTGATATTTCCTTGAGCGTTTCAAGAGTGAGCTTTTGATCTGTGACAAAATGAGTCCCGTGGTCATATATAGCTGGCATCATACCTGTCTTGCCAAAGATGTACCATCTAGCCGCCTCAGTATCTATTTTGTCTCTTGTGAAGACCTCGATCGTGTACATTGGTTCAGTGTATGGATCTTTCTGTCGGCGTGAAAGCAAGTCGTCAATAAGATTAGGGTCAACTTTCGGAAGGATTTTTTGATAGGTTTCCTGTAACTTTTGGTATTGTAATCGCAATTCCTGCAATTCAGATGCATTATCTTCCAACTTCGCAGACATGGTCTAAGATGGTGTTTTGTCAATAAAACGTCTTGCTTAATATGGTTAATTGACAAGGTTAAGCGATGGTTAATAGTCTATCTCTAGAAATCAAGCCTGGTGAAAAGAATGGAGCCAGAATCATACGAGCCAGCAGTACTAAATTGGGACAGCGTGATACACAAGGGAGCGAGAACAAAGGATGGA
>DASTUU010000453.1:0-3171 GCA_035759485.1 Nitrososphaeraceae archaeon | reverse complement strand
AATAGATAGACTTATTTTGAAACCTTTATCCCATGCCTTAGAATGGATTGTTTCAAGCATATCTGGTCTGGTAAAAAAATTAGTATCATCATCTCTGATTAGGATAGGCATCTTTCCATGTGGCCCTATAAGAGGTTTAATATTCATTAGATTTGATTTCTACAAACTAACTTTTATTATTATTATCATTTTCTCTTATTGAAATGTTGGCAATGGGGTGGAGATGTTTTCCTGCTGTTCTTATTCATGTAGCTACTGTTTCATAATCTTATCAATGTTATGTACGTTATTGCTTTCTATGTTAGCTCAAGGTTAAAGAGTAGGGAACAAGAACTATCGACGTACTATGTCCATTAATAAGGAGGTTCCTAAGAAGCAAAGAGCCTTAGTTCTACAAGGCGGCGGTGCACTGGGGCGTACGAAGCTGGTGTACTTAAGGTACTATATAATAAGCTCACAAAGGAAGACAAAGAAAATAGAGAAGAAGATAGGTTGCTGTTTGATATTGTTGCAGGTACGTCTATAGGTGCAATGAATGGTACAGTATTAGTAAGTCATTTCCGCAAGCAAAAAAAGAACAATTAGAAATGAGAGAAAGAAAAGATAGAGGAAGAGAATGTTGGAAAAAGCGGTAGAACAACTTGAAGCATTTTGGAATAACGTAGACAAAGGTCTGGCCTCAATTCCAGAAGGCATTGAGAAGTTACCAGGATGGGATAAATGGCAGGAAGTATCAAACACAACCGCTGCTCTGTAGACCAGATTTTAAATTCTTCGATGACTCTTGGTAACGTATGGGTGTCAACAATTAAAATATAATCAAGGACTATGATTTCCATCCCAGTGCAATCGCAGATTTTGCAGCTGCATCATCTAATGCTTCTTTAGGATTCTTCGTGCCGTAATAAACTGCATTCAATGCTTCTCCAATATAATGAGCAATCTGCGGATATTCAGGAATACTTGGTCTAGATCCTCCAAATGGAATAGCTGAAATCATCTCATCATAGTAAGGATATGAAGATAACACATTGAAGCGCGATTCCCCCTCTCCTATTGTTACTTGGGTAGGCAGAAGCCTATGTTTCACCAGCCATGGAGTCAATATCTTTGGTTCAAGCATTAGCGTTACTAATTTCCATGCTAGTTCCTTATGAGTGGATATTGTAGGTATGCTGAATTCCCATCCTCCCATTAACGTAGATGTTTGATTACCTTTATTTGGAACTGGAAACATAGGGAGAAATCCAACTCTCTCCTTAAAGTCTTGTGAGGAAACAGATTTCTGTGTTTTGCTTTGGGCCTGGGCCTGGGTTGGCATCCACGACCCTTCTATCATAACTGCAAATTTTCTGTCAAGAAATTCCTTACCCCAAAAATGCTCTTTCTGTGGCTTTATACCTGCATCAACTTGTGATTTGATAAATTCCATAGCCCTGACTCCTTCAGAGCTATTGAAAGCAGGAAACCAGTAAACTCCTTTAGTAGGATGCCCTTCTCTTTGTTGCAGAATCTCTCCCCCAAGCATCCAGAGATAAGGATACCAAAGGTCAGGAGAATGTACTGCTCCAACAAGATGTACTCCTTCTATTCCCTCAGGTCTTAGAACACGATTCAGTTTTTTTGCAGCTTCAATATATCCATCCCAAGTTTTTAACAAGTTTGGATCTACTCCTGCTTTCTGTAGGAGATCCTTCCAATACCATATCCCTCTTACATCAGTCCAAGCCCATATGCCATAAACTCCTTCTTTGTATTTTCCACCCTCCCAATTTTGGAAATACCATTCTTCTTGTCCATCTCTATCCCATTGTTGCTCTGTGTAATTTGTGAGATCTGTGAGCAATCCCCTTTCTGCAAGTTCACCTATCCATATTTGATCTACTGTGACTATGTCAATTGGGGTCTGATTAGAAAGCAAGCGAGTTATTTCATGTCTTGTTGAGTTGACGGATGGAAATTCAATATACTCCACATTTATTACAGCATCAGTTTGATTTGCTAACGCCTTAAGGGCATTATCTATCAGAAGTCTTCCTGCATTAGGGCTTGCAACTATTTCATTGAATAGTACCGTAAGTGTAATTGTGTCGTTGTCTTGTGTTCCGCCTACATCCTTAACAAAAATTAAAAATAATATGAGTATCAATATTATAGAAGCTGCTGTAGCTATCAGCCTCGGCATAGCACATAATGTCAAATCTTCTTTTTTAGGTTTATGGTCAAGCTCAGTTTGTTGATTAATTTATCTTAGCAAAAGGTGGACACGACTTAATGACCTTCGCTCTGGCTTAGCTTATGAAGTCAAGCTCTACTTGTCAGATCTTCTAAATAACTTGTATTGTATATAATAGGACTATGTTATAGCCTTTAGTAGTGTTATTAATTATTTCTAAATTTCATCATAAGCTTCATCGCTTTTAGTTAGTTTACCCTATGAATAGGCGCGATAGAACCTAATAACGATATCATTTCTTAATAAAGTATTCAGTTGTTCCATACATATGGAATAAACCATGAGGCAGGAGATTTTGTTCGTGCTACATTACCTCCTTTGATAGACCATTTTGAGAAAAACAGCAAATTAATTGATTTAATGAGCTAACCAATTCTTTAATCAAGGCTTGTACGGACATATGCAGGCACGTAAGGCTCATACTGGAAAGCCAAGATGCAGCTATGATGTCATCTCCTGTCTTACCCGTTATTCATTTTTTCCATTATACTTCCAATGCATTTTGTAGTCTTGTTCAACAAATCTATATTTGTAAACTCATTTGGTGAATGAGCTTTGCAATATTTATATGGACCTCCTACACAAACAGAGGGCGCACCAAGTACTTTATCAAAGTAATACATAGGCCCTGTTCCAGCTGAAGATACGCTTACAATAGCTTTACCAAAAATCTCTTTGGCAGTTTTTTTAACAAGCTTTACAAAAGGATGATTGGCAGGCGTTCTAGAGGCTGGCACTCCGTCTAGGAATTTTAATTCTATAATGCTGTCAGTGAATCCATATTCTCTTAAGTGTTTTTGAAGTCGTTCAAATTGCTTTTCAGGCGTCATATCTGGAACAAGCCGGAAGTCTATCTTAGTCATTGCCTTAGCTGGAAGAACAGTTTTTGCACCTTCACCAGTATAACCAGACAGTAAGCCAGCGATGTTACATGT
>DASTUU010000452.1:0-2200 GCA_035759485.1 Nitrososphaeraceae archaeon | reverse complement strand
AAAATCAGTGGTGCTTGTTACGGCTATATTGGGCTTGATCGACTATGCAAATGCATGAATTTTGACGAGTCTAGTTAAATGTAAGAAGTGCGGCGCGAGCCTTACATTTAAACTTGTAGGCGGTAAACATATCGTTTTAGCCTATATCCTATCTTATATTGCAAGACTATGGCGGGTTTTGTAATTCATGTTAGTAGCAAACTTGGGACTGTCATGTGTGCCATTTTAACGGCTCGAACGTTTCCCCCAGTTTTCTCAAGCGTCCTTCATCTGCCTTTTTGACAAGTTCTTCAATCTCTCTGCTTTCTTTCTTGGTGTACCCGCGCCATTTGGTCTTGTGGGTCTTTTGTTTTGGTATTAGTCAATTAAGATTGCCTGAAGAGGAGTTTACATTTGATTATAATGGAAAATGTGATGGGAGCCAGAGTCTGGATTTAGAAAAAGCAAAAGTAGAGATAAAGAAAGATAGTGACTCACTCTATTACATTAGTTCTTTGTTTGCAATGTGCATTTAAAAAATGTTCTGAAATAGATACAGAGACGTGATAGCATTTAATGATAGGTCTGTTCAGCCAACCTACAGAAATACTATCTTGTTCAGGTGGTTTAAATTGCCTGATGGCTCTCTATATCCTATTACGCCAATAAAAGTTGAAAAATCACTAAACAACAAAAAAACAATAAGAACAACCTCAGTTACTTGCTCGGTCTGTCGTAATAATTACACAGATATTATTACAGATTCTGAATCTGGTGAGGTATTTTGCAGTCATTGTGGCATAGTGATTACTGATAAGTCTGAAGATATTAGTAATCCTGAGTGGCGCGCATTTACAGCCGAAGAACTGAATGAAAGAGCAAGAACGGGAGCTCCAACTTCCCTAGCTAGACATGATAGAGGTCTTGCAACAATAATATCAAAAACGGGCAGAGATGCAAGTGGACAGAAATTAGACACTGTAATGCAATCGACGTATAAGAGATTAAGAACATGGGATTATAGAATAAACCACTATGGCTCACTTGATAGAAATCTATTTCAGGCTTTCTCTCAACTTCGTGTATTAAAGGATAAACTTGGGCTCTCAGATACGGTAATTGAGAAAACAGCATATATCTATAGGAAGGCAGAAGACAGAGGATTAGTTCGTGGTAGAAGTATTGCAGGAATGGTTACTGCAGCAATATACATAGCATGCAGAGAGATTGGAACACCTAGAACTCTCAACGAAATAGCTGCGATTGGTGATATAAAACGCAAGAATATAGCTCGATGTTGCAGGCTGCTGATAGGAGAGCTTGACCTTAAAGTGCCGATGATCGACCCCATCAAATGTATTGTCAAAATTGCAAATAAAGCTGATCTATCGGAGAAAATAACGCGTCAAGCAATCAATATGATGACGGAAATAATTAAAAGTAAAATATCTGCTGGAAAGAATCCTATGAGTTTTGCAGCAACCGTACTTTATCTTTCATGTTTAAGGACTGGCTGGAACGTAACCCAGCTTGATATAGCAAAAGCTGGCGGGGTGACAGAAGTAACTATTCGAAATAGAATAAAGGAGATAAATACTACGGTTGGCTACTCTTCTCCAGACGAAATGTAGGTACAGTCTGATGTAGGAAAGTTGACGTATAACATCATGGTAATAGAGAATAGAAGTATGTGATGAGTCTATTTGTTCTCAGAGACAAAAGCATACCAACGTTTCTACGTTTTCCCTTCATTGATTCCTCTATTGCTAGTTTGATTGCGAATCAGTCGATCCTTATTATCTTTTACGAAGAAGTGAATACCGGGCAAATAACTCAGCATTCTAGGAAACTACTATTTATTTTTCTCTTTGTTCTGCGAGAGGAATTTGTATTCCATCATCTGTTACTGTCATTCCTAACCTATCTCCCTTCTTTAAATTGAATCCGTCCACTACTGGCTTAGGCAGGACTATTACCGAACTAGAGCCAACTGCCGTTACTGTCACGGTATATCTTGTAGGCATATATTATAATACTAATTCAGATTCGTATTTAAGTCTTATGATATGACTATATCAAGGCTTATATGCATAGTTGTATATTAATTAATATATGCTTCGTAGTGTTGATAAGCCTAGAATTTTGATGGTCTCTACTGAATATCCTCCGATGCAAGGAGGGGTCGGACGTTATACTTACAATTTGACAAAGGCTTTGCGAA
>DASTUU010000451.1:0-1761 GCA_035759485.1 Nitrososphaeraceae archaeon | reverse complement strand
ACAATTTGAATGGATTTATCCCTGGCAGAGAATCCTCAACTTTTATGTGCATTGACTTATTGAGTGCTCATAGAGCTTTGCTTGAAATCGGGTGAAGAACGCCAAACTCTGGGATACGTATTGGGCTTCATTATTATCCTTTTCATAACAAAAGCGAAACCGCTAGTTCCATTTTCAATGTCTTTCGATGCCATAATGGATTCTGAGAGGCCGACAATCTCTCCTTTGATGGTATATATTCCAACAAGTTCTCCAGGCCTTAGATCATAAGGTATGGAAATAATTCCAGGAATTGCTAATTGTGCTCCATGACATAATGCATCAACAGCTGTATCTCTTATTACGACAGCCCGTAAACCCTGAAGACAGTATTCTACAGGCTTAATAAGTCGGCGTAACTTTGTTTCCTCCCCAGTTTCCTTATAATATTCAAAGGCATCTAATATGTCATGCAACCTTACAAAGATATCTGTCTCCTCCGAGAAATAGTTGACTCTTGTTCTTCTGAGTTCTATCATGGTTGCTCCTGAACCAAGAACCTCCCCTAAATCATATATGATCTTTCTAACATAAGTACCAGCTTGGCACAATATTCGCGTTAATACAAGGCGATCATGTTGCTCCAAAAGATCAAAACAATATACAGTCCGAATTCTTGTAGCACGACGGACGGCAGATCGTTGAGGTGGTCTTTGGTATATGTCCCCGGTGAATTCCTTCATCACGAGTTCGATTTTTCTTGAAGTGATGTATGAATGCATTCTAGCTAACGCGTAATATTCTTTTGGTCCCAAAGTCAAGACCTGCAATGCTTTAGTTGCTTCTCCGAGGCCCAATGGCAGTAGGCCAGTAGTTCCGGGGTCAAGAGTTCCACTGTGGCCTATTTTAGACAATCTTAATATCTTTTTTACCCAAGATACAACCTCGTGACTGGTGGGCCCAGAAGGTTTGTCAAGTAGTACAACTCCGTAATCAAGTAGGCTATTCAATGGCCTTCTGTCTGGTATGTGTCCGTATCTATCATTCGTAGTGTCATCATCTATCTTCAGAAGATTCTGTAACTGGGGCAGTAACAACAGCTAACTACTCAGGTCCCTTTTATAATCGGGAAGCTCGCCAGCATGCAACCATCTAATAATAGACTTTGAAACTTCAATCAAAGAAGGGAGACTCAAAATATCGGTGTTCAGACAGAAATCAAATACTTTAAGATCTTCCCCAAAATTGAAGCCGTATAGGTCTTTATAGATATTCTTATTTTCTTCATCTCTTATTTCTATTATTTTTTTGGCCTCGCTATAGGGTATATTGTCACGATTGGCCATTCTTTGTGCTCTGTTCTTCTGTGAACTCTTCAACCAAAACTTAATGACTCCCTCCTCATCCACCAGCCAAGGCAAGGTATAGCTTGTTATCACCGCGTTTTCGCTTTTGATTATTTCAATCAGCTTCTTGTCGACTTGATTATCAAATGATGGATCTAATTTCCTTTGTTGCATAAAGCTTTTAGCTTCTTTGGTGTCCCACCAATCATCTCCGGGTGTCGTATATCCTTTAGTTTCCGCTAGCATCTTGAGGATATCCCCTCCACTATATAGCTTGAGATTAAATTCTTTCCCAAGCTCAGTCGCCATTGTAGTCTTGCCAACAGCAGGCCAACCGGATATTATTATACTCAGTCTTGGTTCCAGCGAACTGTTTTCCATAAATTCGCACGTCTCATGTGATGCCAGGCATGGACGTTCCAGTTATCTTTGATAT
>DASTUU010000450.1:0-9363 GCA_035759485.1 Nitrososphaeraceae archaeon | reverse complement strand
TTTGCAATAGATTTTGTTGTTCCTTCAATTAAGGCCAATGGTCTATATCAAAACAAATATCCTCTAGGCACGGCTTTGGCTAGACCCCTAATTGCGTCCAAGGTTGTTGAAGTTGCGCACAAGGAAGATGCCCCATATATTGCGCATGGCTGCACAGGCAAAGGTAATGACCAAGTACGGTTTGATCTTTCAATAAGGGCCAAGGATCCCAGACTTAAAATTATTGCTCCTATAAGAGATATGAACCTAACACGGGACCTAGAAATGAAATTTGCGAAGGAACAAAACATAGCGGTCACCGAGGAGGCGAAACATTATAGTATCGATCAAAATATCTGGGGTCGGTCAATTGAAGGCGGTAATCTAGAAAACGCATTTTGTGAACCACCCATCAATGCATTCAGGTTTGTTGCATCTGATGCTGGTACTATCGGTCATATAGAGATAGAGTTCCAAAACGGGATCCCTGTGGCCGTTGATGGCAAGAGAATGAAAATAAATGATTTAATTGAGCACTTGACTAGCATAGTCGGCTCGTTCGGAGTCGGAATTATCGATCATATTGAAGACCGGGTCATAGGTATAAAGTCTAGGGAAGTTTACGAGGCACCCGCTGCACTTGCCATAATCGAATCACATAAGGATCTTGAGAAAATGGTGCTGACTAATCATGAACTTCGATTCAAAGCATTAGTTGAGGAATGCTGGAGTTGGCTTACATATACAGGCCTATGGTACGACCCACTTAGGAGAGACTTGGATAGATTCATAGATGAAACACAAAAAAGGGTGAATGGAAAAGTTAAACTAAGAATGCACAACGGAAGTTTACGTGTTACAGGGAGAGAATCTAAATATTCCCTTTACAAGAGTGATGTTTCGACCTACAGTAACGCTTCCTCATTTGATCAGGCTATGGCAAAAGGCTTTGTTGAGTTGTGGGGACTACAAACAATAATGGCAAATGTAATAGCAAATAAAGCAGTGTAAGACAAGTGAAGGTGGAGAATAAATTTGAACATTGAATGTAAGGATTGTGGTGCAGAAATGAAGGCTCCGGATGATGCCGTAGTAGGCGAAATTGTTACCTGCCCAGATTGTGGAGCAGATTTCGAAATCATTTCCAAGACTGGAGATAAAATGGAACTGAAACCCGCCGAACCGGTAGGCGAAGATTGGGGCCAATAGATGGTAGATATCTGCATAATTTATGACAAATTGCGGTTTGAAGAAAAAGCTCTGTATAACAAGGCCATAAAAAAGGGTCTAAAAGCTCGAACAATAGATGCGAAAAACATATCCATATGCACCGACAGCAAAAAGACTGACTTAGAAATTGGGGACATTGTATTGCAGAGGAGTATAAGTTACTACAGAGGATTGTATATTACTGCATGTCTTGAGTTCTTGGGATTCAAAGTGATAAATGATTATACGGTGAGCGAAATTTGCGGAAATAAGTTAGTCACTTCCTTGCAACTTGCAAAGCACTGCGTACCAAGCCCGAAAACCTGTTTAGCATTTAGTTCTGAAGGCGCTAAGAGTTTAATGAAGAATACTGGATATCCCATTGTCATCAAACCAGTTGTGGGGTCATGGGGAAGAGGGGTTTTTCCAATAAGAGATGAGGAAACTGCCAATACGTTGGTAGAGGTTAGAGAAGAAAATAGTAGTGCGCTTTCCCGAATTTATTACATTCAAGAGATGGTAGATAGGCCATCTCGTGACTTACGCTGTATAGTGATAGGCAAAAGAGTGGTCACTGCTGTTTATCGTTATTCTGCAGACAATGAGTGGAGAACAAATATGGCAAGGGGAGGAAAAGCTGAAAAAGCCACCATTACACATGAGCTAGAAGATATTGTCCTCAGAGCAGCAGAATCAGTCGGAGGCGGTATACTAGGTGTGGATCTTATGGAAGACACAAAACGAGGTCTGCTAGTACATGAAGTAAATAATACTGTTGAGTTTAAAGGAGCACAGAGTGTTTCTGAAGTTGATATCGCCGACGCTATACTGGAGTATGCAATAAATGTTGGGAGGAAGTAGGCATAAAAATTGGAAAGTATTTTAGTAGTTTTACAGTTATCGACTTAATTAGAAACCTTCTCATGATAAAATTCATAAGGTGTAGCGGCAGCAAAAAACAAGGAACTAGATGATGAAAGTCGGAGTCGTAGGGGCATCAGGTTATGTTGGTGGTGAGTTATTGCGCCTGCTTATTTCTCACCCGAAGATAGAAATCACAACTGTGACGTCCAGACAAAAGGCTGGTGAATACGTCCACAGGGTACATCCTAGCCTGAAAGGCTTCATAGACTTGACTTTTTCTCCGCTGGACATAGAAAAGTTAGCCAACTCATGCGACTTAGTTTTTACCTCGGTTCCTCATGGTAAGGCGAACAAGGTTGTAAAAGAACTATATGAAAGAGGTATGAGGATAATTGACTTATCTGCAGACTTTCGTTTGAAGAACCCAAAAGATTACGTTAAATGGTATGGTTGGGAGCATCCATTTCCGGAGCTCTTATCTAAGTCTGCATATGGAGTCCCAGAATTACACAGGGATGACATTAAGAGGTCTCGGCTAGTTTCCTGCCCTGGTTGCATGGCTGTTACTTCCCTTCTCGCAATAAAACCTTTAATTGAAAATAATATTATAGACACTGACCATATAGTAGTAGACAGCAAGATTGGATCTTCAGGCGCCGGTGCGCAAGCAAATGCTGGGACTCATCATGCAATGAGGTACGGTGTCATAAGACCATATAAACCAGCAAGACATCGACATACACGTGAAATTGAGCAGGAACTCAGTACAGTTGCAAAGAAGGAAATTAAGATAAGTATGAGCCCTCATGCAGTCAACATAGTCAGAGGCATACTTACCACTAATCACACCTTTATGACGCAGGTGGTTTCGTCAATAGACTTGTGGAAAATATTTAGAAACTCTTACAAAAATGAGCCGTTTATAAGATTCATACGGGATACAAAAGGCCTTTATAAGTTCCCTGATCCGAAATTCGTAGTCGGATCAAATTTCTGTGACATCGGTTTCGATATCGATGATGATAACAGGAGAATTGTCGCACTCTCCGCCTCCGATAACTTGATGAAAGGGGCTGCCGGTTCGGCAATACAAAATATGAACGTCATGTATCAGTACGATGAGAAGGACGGCTTGAATTACACTCCGCTGACGCCAGTATGATAACGGTCAAAATAGGCGGGAGCGTATTTAATGATCTCAGTCCTAGCGCTATCCCAGACTTAAAGAACCTCTTTTCCAAAGAGAGATTAATACTTGTTCATGGTGGCGGGAGGGAAGTTACTGATATAGCAGTTAGATTAGGCAAGGAGCAGAAATTTGTTGTTTCCCCCGGAGGAATTAAAAGCAGAGTTACTGACAAAGAAACAGTCGAAATTTATACAATGGTTATGTCAGGGAAAATAAATAAAGCAATTGTGAAAATGTTTTTACAACATGGGATAAAGGCAGTAGGAATTTCAGGCGTAGATGGTGGATTATTGAGAGCTAGTCGTAAAAAGAAGCTGATTATACTTAATGATAAAGGAAGGAAAATGACGATAGAGGGCGGATTTACAGGAAGGATAAATACGGTTGATTCTACTTTACTTAATACATTAGCAGGAAGCGGGTTCCTTCCTGTAATTTCACCGATTGCCCTTGGCGAAGAGTTCGAGTTCTTGAATGTAGACGGGGACAGAGCAGCGGCATATATAGCTGCAAGAACTGGGGCCGATAAAGTAATTTTCTTGACAAACGTAAAAGGCTTAATTTTAGATGGCAATCTGGTAGCCCATCTGACTTTAGACCAGGCAAAGTCCATTATCCCTAAAATAGGATTCGGAATGGAAAAAAAGGTTTTTGCATGCACAGAAGCTATTCAAATGGGAGTCAAAGAAGCAATAATTGGGTCTGGGATAGTAAATGATCCGGTGTCTTCAGCACTAACACATAACAACTGTACAGTGATCAGCAAGACATGAATGTGGAGGATCAAAACCTATCAAACCTATATCAGAAGTTCCCTGTTAAAATTGACCGTGGAAAGGGGGCAAGAGTATGGGATACCTCAGGCAAAGAATATATTGATTGCATGGGAGGCTACGGTGTCGCCATTGTTGGTCACTGTAATCCAAGGGTAGTGGAGGCAATTAAGAATCAGGCAGAAAAACTAATCGTCTGTCATATGTCACTATACAATGATACCAGAGAGCATTTCCTTGGGAAGATGAAAGATATAGCACCTCAAGGGCTGAATCAAATATTCTTTAGCAACAGTGGAGCAGAGGCCGTTGAAGCCGCCTTGAAATTCTCACGACGCTATACCGGTAAACCCGGAATAATTTCTATGAATGGAGGATATCATGGCAAGACTTTCGGCGCCCTTTCTGTGACTTATAGTGAAAAGTACCGGAAGCCATTCATACCTCTTTTGGAGGGCATCAAGTTTCTTCCCTATACAACCACACAAATTGAGGATGCTATAGACGATAACATTGGAGCCGTTATTGTAGAACCCATTCAGGGCGAGACAGGTATAATTCTTCCTCCAGAAGGACTGCTTCAACATATGAGAGAAGTATGTACAAAGTATGGAATTGTCTTAATTTTCGACGAAATACAGAGCGGCCTAGGAAGGACTGGTAAAATGTGGGCAGGAGAACATTGGAAGACCGTACCTGATATAATGTGTTTGGCAAAAGGAGCATCAGGAGGGGTCCCGATTGGTTTGACATTGAGCAAACCAGAGATCGTTAAAACTCTTAGAGTAGGAGAGCACTCCTCGACTTTTGGGGGAAATCCGCTTGCGTGCGCAGCAGGTGCGGCGACTATTGATGCACTAAAAGAGGACAAATTAGTTGAAAATGCTGCAAACGTGGGAACCTACTTCAGGGATGGTCTACTTGCATTAAAAGAGAAGCACATAGTAGTAAGAGAGGTTAGAGGAAAGGGCATGATGTTAGCAGTGGAATTGCGATTCGATGTAAGAAATCTGTTATTAGACGGCCTGCGATGTGGTTTATTAATGTTATATTCTGGCAAGAATATCCTCAGATTACTTCCTCCTCTAGTAATGGATAAAGAAACCATTTCAGATGCATTGGAGATATTGGATAACCTCTTGCTAGCAGAGGAGAAAAGACGAAATGTCTAGTGATCTAAATTCAATTGATGACAAAATCATACGTATTTTGCAAGCTGACTCACGCAAACCATTCGTCGAAATTGCAAAACAAATTGGGCTTTCAGAATCAGCAGTGAGAAGAAGAGTTAAAAATCTCATAGATAGCAAAGTAATTAAAAAATTTACTATTGAGATGAATAGCACAAACAAAGCAAGCGCGATAACTTTAATTTCTGTAACATCTACGGCAGATACGTCAGCGATTTCTACGGCTCTAATGAATTTGAAAGGAGTCGAAGTGATATATGAAATTACAGGCCAGTATGATATCGCTGCTATTATAGCTGCTTCATCTGTGGTTGAAATCAATAGGTGCATCGACGACGTGCGTAGGATAGAAGGTGTATCGGACACAAATACCGTAATTGTATTAAATACGCTGCATCACCAGTTTTAGAGTCAGAATTCAAATTTAACGACGATAGTCAGATCACCGTCTGAATAAACTTAGATTCTTCGGCTGACAAATGCGAAAAGGTTTATAACCAGTCTGAAATAAGTCACAAACAATATAACATGTCGCTAATATCAGAGGATGTTAATTACTACGCGCATCAGTATAACGAATCAGATAAAGACCGCAAAATAGTTACAATTCTTGATTCGACCCTTCGCGAGGGAGAACAGCATCCGGGTGTTTCATTTACAACAAAACAGAGAATCCAGATAGCGTGGATGTTAGATTCATTTGGAGTTGATCAAATTGAGATAAGTCCAGTGATTTCAAATGACCACTTATTATCCACTAAGACTATTATAAAACAAGGACTCAGGGCAGATATACTTGCACATGTTCGTGCCACCAAGTCCGACGTGGATATTGCCATAAGCTGTGGTGCGACATGGGTTGCGACATATATGGGAATTTCGGATATCCATTTATCTGCAAAATTAAAAATTACTAGACAGGAAGCTAAAATCAGGGCACTGGAGGTCGCTGACTATATCAAAGCTCATGGATTAAAGGCTAGGTTCACTATGGAAGACGCAAGTAGGACAGAACCAAGTTTTCTGGTAGAATTGTGCAGGGAAATGAACACACGGGGAATTGAGAGGATTAGTATTCCCGATACAGTTGGCATCATGCGCCCAAGAGGTATGTTCAATCTGGTTAAAATGGTCCATAATAGTATAGACTCTTCTAGAACCTCATTAGATGTCCACTGTCATAATGATGTAGGGCTGGCGCTAGCCAATGGATTAGCAGGATGCGAAGCTGGGGCCAGTCAGATCCATACTACGATAGATGGATTTGGAGAACGAACCGGAATACCAGCCCTTGCAGAGACAGCGGTTGCCCTAACCCTCATTTACAAATCAAATAACCGTCTTAAACTACATATGTTAAAAGACCTATCAAAAACTGTTTCGCAATATACAAACCTCATAGTACCGGAGTCTAAGCCAATTGTAGGCGACAGTGCTTACAAGCATAAAGCGGGAACACACCTTGCTGCAATATTAAAGAACCCATCAGCATACGAAATCATCGAACCAAAACTGGTCGGAAACCGCCGAAAAATCGTATTTGGAGAACTGGCTGGAAAGAATGGTGCAGCCTACTTGTTGTCTCTATTGGGACTAGAAACCGATGAACACGAAGCACAAATCCTTGCTCGAGGTATGAAGGACCTTCGCATGGGTGATATCCTAGAATTATATCTGGATGATCGGCTTGAAAGAAAGATACTTAATGATGCTTAGCATGGTATAGATAGGAAGGAGTAACAAGTTGGTTAAATGTAAAGAATGTGAAGCAGAAATCAAGGTGCCATCAGATTCAGTTGAAGGCGAAATTGTAACTTGTCCTGATTGTGGGGCAAGTTATGAATTAGTAAAATCAGACCAAGGTTTCAATATAAAACCTGCCCAGGCTGTCGGTGAAGACTGGGGCCAATAGAATGGAGGTGTCATCTCCATCTTCTTCTCCCAAATCTCTCATTATCCTCTATGATGCCATCCGGTGGGAAGAAAAGTCCCTTTACGAAGCCGCTAAGAGAAAAGGAGCCGAAGATTGTCAGCTCCTCGATTGTAAGGATCTTTTTATTAATTTGAACCGAAAGGATCCTACTTACTCACAAAAGATTATTATACAGAGATCAGTTAGTTACTTTAAGAGTCTACACTCAACTGCCGCGTTAGAAGGTATGGATGCCTACATTATTAACCCTTTAAACACAGCCATCGTCTGCGGAAACAAGTTGTTATGTCATATAATACTTCACAATGAAAATATCAAGACTCCAAGGTCGATTATGGCATTTTCTGAAAAATCTGCTCTAGAGGGACTCGAAAAGTTGGGATATCCTGCGGTAATTAAGCCAACGATTGGTAGCTGGGGAAGACTGATCGCTCTTTTAAGAGACAAAGATGCTGCACGAGCAGTAATTGAAGATAGGCAGCATATGTTTCCTCTTTATCATGTGTACTACTTCGAGGAGTTTGTGAACCGACCACCAAGGGATGTAAGAGCTATTGTTGTGGGCGAGTCAGTCGCTGCGGCTATATACAGATATTCTAGCAATGAAGAATGGAAGACAAATATGGCATTAGGAGGACGAGCCGAGATTTGTCCTATTACAAAAGAGTTGGAAGACATTTGTATAAGAGCTTCTAAGGCAGTTGGTGGAAAAGTTGTAGGTGTAGATCTTATGGAAAGTAACGAGGAGGGTTTACTCGTACACGAGGTCAATAATACCACTGAATTTAAGAATACAGTAAAAGTAACTGGCATAGATATTCCAGGCTTAATTGTAGACTACGCACGCCAGCAAGGAAAATAAAAAGTGCCAACGGTTGTAACTAAACAAAATTGGTCTCACCTACATATGCTATAGAATTACTAAAAAGATCTCTAGAAGAGTATACTCCTTCTAAAGCTGAAGCGCCACTTGCCAACCTAGTAAAGGATAAATCGATTAATGAACTCGGCTTCGAACAGGCTAATATTGATAATGTTGGTAATGTAATCGCTACGAAGGGAAGCGGACGTCCTATTATATTGCTTTGCGGACACATGGACACCGTACCCGGTCGTGTCCCCATTAGGGTAGGAAATGGATACTTATATGGCCGCGGTGCATCAGATGCAAAAGGCTCTCTTATAGCCATGTTACTTGCAGCTTCAGAATTTCCTAAGCAAAGAGGCTCAATAATTTTCGCAGGAGTAGTAGATGAAGAAGGAAATGCAACTGGGATTAAGGAACTTGTAAGAAGCAAGTCCACTATAGACTATGCAATTTTTGGCGAGCCCAGCGGGATTAACAATATAACAATAGCTTACAAGGGCAGATTTGCGTTTCGACTTACCTGCGATGTCGGATCGAGTGCCCATGCCAGTGCTCCCTGGCTTGCAAAGAACTCCATTGAAGAAGTATATGACTTCTGGCAAGCCATACAGTCAGAAATTGGGCGTGTGCAATCTGGAAAAGACAGACCAGGTAAGATCACTTGCAGCCTTACTGAAATCTCAGGAGGGTCTAGTCATAATGTTACTCCTCAAAAGTGTAAGATAACTGTCGATATTAGAATACCTACCACAAACACTAGTAAAATGATACACAATTTAGTAGCATCAGTTATCAAAGATGTCGCAATAAAAAAGAACGTGCGTGCAACATACAGAATAGAGGATATGACCGAGCCATTTGAAGCAAATCATACATCACCATTAGTACGAGCTCTTTCACTTTCAATTCTTGATGTGTGCAAGAAACGTCCAATACTATTGAGAAAAACTGGCACAGGTGACATGAACATATTGGGAAACGCATTTAAAATACCAGTGGTAACATATGGCCCCGGAGATCCACATTCGTCACATACTATTAATGAACGAATTAGCATATCGGAATATATTTCCAGCATCGATGTATTCAACAGAGCCCTGTTTCACACTTCTAGGCTTCATCATTTACGAAGTAATAAGATCAATTAAGATTATAATAAATAGAAAGGGAGGACAAAATTTTCACTGATTTTTCGGAGCGATTTGATATTGATATTGATAAGATATACTATTCAAAGAATTATAATCTTTGCAATTGCTTACGATTAATATGTTATGGATTATAGGGTTAGGAATTCATGGTGTTAGAGGCATAGGTCTCTACTCTTTGGAGGTCCTTAAGAGTTGCAATATCGTATA
>DASTUU010000449.1:0-3065 GCA_035759485.1 Nitrososphaeraceae archaeon | reverse complement strand
TTTAAAGGCTTGTTATTGATACTCTTCTGATTTGAGAGAGCGTACACGATCAAAACAAATTCTTGTGAGAATTCGTGGCTCATACTGATTCAATATCTAGTAGTGACAATCCTAACACTTTATATTCTATGAGGATATTATTTGGTGTAATTGTAGTTCATACTAACAACATAGTTGTGGATTCAGTTTCCAGAAATTTTCGCAAGCACCCCATTATATTGGTTTTCTCTATAGGATGTATGGTTCGTTCAATTCCTGATATGGTAGCTTACCCTTATCCAATAGGGTATGATGTAATTAATTATTATATTCCCGTGATTACAAATTTTCAAGAGCATTGGTCATACGTCTCCGAACAATTTCCACTTTATATTCTAACACTCTACTTGTTTCAGATAGGAACTAATCTGCAGCCGCAGACTCTCGTTAGTATGTCGGGGATCATCTTGTACGGATTATTTTCAATTTCTTTGTTCTTAATGTCTCGTAGGCTTCTAGGGCTACACGAAGTCCACAGTTTGTATCTAACTCTCTTCGTAATATTTCAGCTACCAGTTTTGAGAACTGCTTGGGATCTACACAAAGACGTATTATCCCTGACCTTATTATTAATCTCAGTATCTCTTATATACCCACTAGGAGCAAAGATAAGACAGTACAGCATAATAGGTTCATCTATTGTTGCTTCATTTGCTGTGTCTGTAGATAAAATGGTTGGAGCCCTGTTTGTGGCTTCATTAATGATTTATGGCGTTGTAGTCAGAACTAAGCACATAACTCTGCTATCGCTATTAATAGCCGGTCTTTTTGTCGCTATAATAACGTCAGAATATGGTAGTGTACAGCATTCTCTTCAGATATTGAGCGAAAGCGCAGCATTAAATCAGTTGGATCTGCAACAGGAGCTATATAGTCCAAAGAATCTTCTAATTCTGTTAATAGTAGTCAACGGTCCGCTATTGGTCCCCGCTGGGTTTGGTTTTATGCGATCTGACAATCGATTACTTAGAATTGCCATAGTGATTGCGGCTATCGGATCTTTTTCTTGGTTAATCTTTCCAGATAGACAATCCTTAGCTGCAGATAGATGGATCTTTTTGTTTGGGATTTTTCTATCTATCTTCGCGGGTTATGGTATCGTCAAGTATTCACAGACCAGAGTTCATCCAGGATGTCGGACCTGTATGTTAAGTGTTATATTGGGATTGTCTGTGGCGCTGGGGCTTATATATGAGATAATGCCATATCAATTTGAGTCATTTCCAGGGATTATGCTGGGTTGGAGCATCGAGCCGTTTGGACCAGCGACTATGCAATTCAATTCCATTCCTGTAAAGGACACCAATGAACTGATAAAAACAATATATTGGATAAATAAAAATACACCAAATGATGCGATGGTGTTTGGAGAAAAACATTGGAGAGGATGGATGGATATAGAATTACAAGGTGACAGGTTGTTTAAATACGGCTCCAATCAATACGATACCTTGCAATCTATGCAAGACTGTCACTTAAACTATTGCTATATTGTGACTCATTTATCAGAATCATTGCGTTACATGACTAAAAAAGTCAAAACCGAACAAGTATATCAGAACAAATTATTCGCGGTTTACGAAATAGGTAGCTTTTACGATATGGGAGGAGGACTGAGCTCCATCATTATTCATCCCAATCAGAAAACCAGGACTAACACGAGCTTGTCAATTCTAAAGTGACATCAAAATAAGTAAGTTCAGTCAATTTGAATCGTAGAACACATGAGAATACTTCACATTTGGGACCAAGCAGGTGTTGCACATATTCTTGCCAAGTATCAGTCTCGCCAGGGATACTCGTGCTCTGTTCTACGAGTAAAAGATCAAGACAAATATGGCATAAATAAGTTCTATGATCAATATGTCATTTATTGTTCTCAGGAAGATTTTATTCAAAGAAGCCTAAAGGAAGCCGCGGCTGCTCAGCTGATTCATATACATAGTAGAATCGATGTGCTATTACCTTTACGTCAAAGGTTTGGTAAGTCGAAAAAGATTATCCTTCATTATCATGGGACTGATATTCGTGGCCTGGATTCTTACATATTGCGTCGAAATATTGGGAAATTTTTGCAAGTCATCCCCCTATCAAAATTGTTATTCAAAAGATTGCTTCGCAGAAGAAGTACGCATTATCTAAGACATAGAAAGGCACAAGCAATTGCAGATGCTGTACTTGTTTCAACACCTGATCTACTGGATCTAGTTGACGGAGCAACCTATATTCCAAATCCGGTAGATACAGAACATTTCAGGGTTAAAGAAAATCCTAAAAAAGACGGAAAAAAAGCTGTTACGATAGAGTCTGAGGTGACGGATATTCAATGGGCCCTGAATTACTGCAAGAAGAAAGGCATAAATTTGGATATCGAAGTCTACGATAGAACTCAAAGACCTATAATGTATAAGGATATGCCTGAATTTTTAAAGCGTTACGACATTTATGTAGATATAAGATACGTGAATGGACATGTTCTTCAAAACCTCAGCAAGAGTGCTTTAGAATCATTAGCAAGTGGACTCGAAGTTATTGACTACCGTCTCAAATATCTACGTGGACTTCCATCGGAGCACAGTCCATCATCAGTTATATCAAGGATATCGAGTATTTATGGTCGCTGAAATATGTTCTGGTCCTGTATGTCTATTAGTCGGTCAATTAGGATTATTAAACAATGTATAATCTTTAAAATTAACAATACATGAGAATATTACACGTTTCGCACGAGTCGTTGCCTGATTGGAGGATAGAAAAGTCAGCGCTTACGGATTTGAATCTTGGTCATGAGGTATTTTTTGCTGGGAGAGTTTCAAACTCTTACTCGGGAAACGCCTTTTCAAAAATCTACAAAATAGGTTGGACTGCCAAGGCAAGGCTTGGATTGCCATTTTACTGGCATTCAGTCAAAAAACAAGTCGAAAAAGTGTTAAATGAAACAAAACCTGATGTTATACACGCTCACAATATTTTTTCTGCGAAGATGGCTTCTGAATTCGGAATTCCCTTTGTTTATGATGATCATG
>DASTUU010000448.1:0-7119 GCA_035759485.1 Nitrososphaeraceae archaeon | reverse complement strand
GATAAACTTTGTAAGTGATAACTCTATGGCCCTTAATGCTATATTATCATCGTCAAAATAAGATCGTAATAGAGGAATCAATGACAGGGAAAGCAGTAAGCCCTAGGTATGCTTTTGTCTCCCAAGAGACTTATCACATACTTCTATCCTCTATTACTATCATAGTATACGTCAAAGAAATATTTGAAAATTGGAGACAGGTAGCTAACAAAAACCATATAAATATGGTTTCACTAGACAAAAGTAATTTTAAAAGCGTAAATATTTAACTAACGTATATACCCTGTATGCAATCAAGACCCTCTCTTGGGTTTGCATTCAGAAGACCATCAGGGATAATTGCAGGTCTTACAGCTGCATGGGCTGTATTTGGATTTATTTTGGCAATTGATTCAGAACTCAACCTGCCTCCTGGCACTTTTTATAAAATGATAGGAATAGCCTTTGGTGTGGATTCTTCATATGCAGTATATGTTGGCTTTCTATTACATATGATAACCGGTACAGTTATAGGAATTATCTATGGCACTTTATCTCAAAATATCAAAAGACTGTATATCACATCCGTATACAAAGGAGTGGGAACTGGAGTCCTTACTGGAGTAGTGATTTGGGCAATTTTTTTTCTTCCACTAAATTATGGATTAATGCAGCCAACATTACATAATGTGCTAAATACATTGAATCCCACATCCTCAGAATATTTAATGGCAAAACAACTGCTTGACCTTTCAAATGTTATTGTACTTGGTTCATTAGCACTACATATAGTATTTGGAGGGGTCATGGGCTTTTGCGCCAGATTGGCCTTAACCTGATAACAGTCAACAGATTTTAGAAGCAGGCGATGGAAGATGCCCACAACAACAAGGGCAATATCAAAGACGAGAATAAAAAGAATCCTTATGGTTGACGATGAGCCAGACATTACTCTTATTTTAAAGACCGCTTTGGAGGATAGTGGATTCTTTCAAGTTGATACATTCAATGACGCTGAATTGGCATTATCTGTATTCAGACCTGGCCTTTATGATTTGGCACTTCTAGACATTAGAATGCCAAAAATGAGTGGTTTTCAGTTATGTAGAAAACTAAGAAGTATTGATTACAAAATAAAGATGTGTTTTTTGACTGCTGCTGACTTTGGTGCTTACACAGATACAGATTCAGACATTATCAATGATTTAGGAAAAGGTTGTTTTGTCGCCAAACCTGTGAGCAATGAAGACATCATAGGTAGACTCAAATCAATATTGTCTGGCACAGACTGAAAAAGCCTTACACAAAGAAACAAAGAGCTCAAAGTTGACCTATATTTTGCTCTGTGCAGTAATAGTTAGAGAAACCGCTGGAGACTCAACCAATATGAATGAAGCAATACTGGAACTAGGATGTCGAGTCTAGGGCTTGCCTGCGGATATGACGAATGGGTTTTGGGTTCTTTGGACGCACCAATGATTTAGCCCCCTAACATTATGGAAAAAATAACATTTAGTAATACAATCCCTAATTTTCTTTTCCTCTCCCTTTTCCTATTCAGTTTTTCTTTGCATTCTTTTTCTGCTGGGGTAGTCCTGAGCTGCGTTCTACAACATTGACAAAATATCTTTTTAATGATAGAGTAAGTAGCACTCGCATCTTGTGCAATATTTTTTGGCTGTTATATAATGCGACTCGCCAACTACTATTTTAGAGTATGTTCTCTCACATATATTACGACAAACCATGGGAACAAATAACGGTGTTGTTGATGATATAAACACCGCAGGTATTCAGCTAGAAATCTTAAAGACAAATAAGGTCGTATCAAAGATTATGGTTAATAGTAATCGTCAAACATTTACCTGTGAAACATGAATACAGTATTTGATTCGCGTGAACAATTAAGAGAGCACAGTATCGACAAACATGAAGGTAAGAAGAGAGCCTCTACTCAAAGACGAGTTGACTTTTAGTTGTGAAACATGCAATGCAACATTTACCTCAAGAGAAGATCTTAGGCAACATAGCATTGAACAACATGAAGGTCGACAATAATGAAACTAAGGGTCTTGTAATGTAGTCACGTATTGGAAGTTTAACTAGCTATGAAACAGAACGCCTAGAAAATCACTGATCTTTTCGGCTTTTCATTTATTTATGAGGGGGTCTGGAGCTAATACTAACCATAAAGAAGAATGTAATACAATATCATTATCATGTCAGAAGATAAAGCTGAGGGAGATATAGCACCTAGTATGAATCCAGAAAAAAGACCTAACCTAGACGACTATAAGAGTAAGGATAAAGGGTCATCATCAACATCAAATACCACAAAAACAACTTATTTTGATCCAGTTACTACTGTTCCTACACCAGAAGGAGATGTGCAGGTAGAAACAGAACTAGAAATCCCGTTAGAGGATAACAAAGAGAACATAAAATCAGAAACACAATCCCCTAGGGTTAAAACATTGTCCGAAGAAGAACCTTCGTTTACAACAGTTTCCAGGAAGAATATCGAACACTAAGTAAAGACCTATTTATTCAAAAGCCACTGTCTATTAAAGACCTGATAAGTGAGATCGATAAGAGAATAGCTTTAACGGGATAGATTAATAAGAGAATAGCTTTTGTTTTGCCTTGATTATTAGTTGTGATATTGTTTCTATGTCTATACCTCTAGTATCTGCATCGTAGTTAGAATAATAGTCCTCCAGGGGCTCAGAGGCTGTGGTCGTAGCAAGGTCTGAGATTGACTGTATTCCTGCACCTATCGAGTATTTGTCAACAACCTGCAGACTTTCCAGTGTACCGCCATCCTCAGACATGATTTTTTATACAGCTTTAGGAGGGTAAAACTAATCCGTAGGCAGGCAATGTCTTGATATCAATAATGAGCAAAAAACCCAAGGGAGGAAATTCGTGGGCAGCTACCAACTTAATATAATTTATTATGTGCATCACCTATTGATTAGCTATTTATTACATACATATCACTCTTTTTATTATCGAGTCTTACGACATCTCAACCTCAAAGAGCAAAGATCTATTGCTCTCTGGATTTTGGCCGTATTGAGTAAGTGTTAGTATAGCTATAATTGCTGCTGGCGGTGGTTTTTCAGGATCTGTTCCTTCACTGTTTAACTACCAAATATCTCATTTGTGGACTGTAAGTCGGAGTACGTGTAATGGAAAGACCCTAAATCACTATATAGAATTGCAAGTCGTAGTTATAGACAACAGCCGCAGGCGAGTCGGTATAGCACGAAGCGAACCAGAACTAGACCTGCCTGCGACTATATGTTTGGCGTGGAATAAGCTTAGGTTAAGTTATATTAAAGACATAATTAACTTAGTTAGTGTACTGTTGTCTAGTTTTATTAGGTAATATATAGGGGGAGGTTCAATACTCTATCACATAGCAAGTACGAGATGTGAATCAGGTCCATAGCGCCACTACTTTTGTTTTATGAGTAGAGTACGCCTTTTTAGATAATGATAACTTCTAGCAAACGATATTGAAGACAGTTAACAAGCTAACTGCAGCTAATTGGGGAGAGAATAATTATCATAATCAGCAATAAATAGTTTGAACCTTCTTTAGTTCATTTGCAATGCAGCATACACAAGCCTAAACAAACAAAGCAGCGAGGTAAGACAACTAAAAGATAATATAAGTTAACTAAATGTAAGATAGTGATTTATAATCAATCATAGGCCATAGTCAATACGTTTATTGCAAGCAAGCGCTCGTTCTTTTACTTTTATTTTTGATTCTTCCCATGCGATTAAATATTTGATATTATGATTAAACCTCTATTCTAGCCCAATCTTACAGCCTTTGATCCGCACTGAGGACATGCAACTTTTCCATGTTCTTTACCACAATTCATACAATAAAATTTAATTGGATTATGCCAAAATCTAATTGTCCTATTCAATTTGTCAGTGTCGCCGAATGAGCTAAACCACTCATATATTGCTCTGAGCATACCCTTGTTGCTTCTTCTTAGAGACTTTTCTCCTAGCTATATTAACTAATAGTAATAATGTCACAGATAAATAAAAAGGAAAAGGTATTATCAATAAGATGGCACTGGCTACTGCCAGATAAATGCATAGCCAAAACATATAGTTACTTAATATTTGATTATTGTTATTATTGATCATTGTTATGCATAATCTAGTTTCCGCCGGTAATAACAATGGTAACAATATCTAGGGCTTGATTAACTATGTTAGTCATCTATCAAATTGAAAATTGAAGTAGCTAGATTTCCTTTTCATGTAGTTTATAGATATTAGTCGCCGCTATGACATTGTTCCTCATCTTTGTGTACTTGCTAGTTTTTGACATGCAATAATAATTCATTAGGCAAGATCAAAATTACAGAATGTTGTTAGTTTTAAAATAGATAAGAGGTAAGTAAGTATCTGGCTAGGTTTTTTAATGTGGTAGGTAATTAATTATCAATAAAGCACCTATGATATATAGGGTTACTACTATCGCTATCACGGAAATGTGTCTTATGAATTCTTGTTTTGTTAAATCTGTTGACATAATGACAACTCATATGTGTGTGATTCATTGGACTCATTTTCCTTCCGTTGATTTAATATCGTAAGAGTTGATATAATAAATATCTAAGCCGGCATCATCATCGAAAAGACTCGAATGAGCTAACCAAGATAATGCCGTAGACATGTAAGAAATTTCAAGACAAGAGGAATATTGTCTTTATGGCGGACAATCACTACGTGAACTCTATGCTATACTAGATGTATTATTAAGGAGGGACCAAAGCAAAGACAGTATTAAGATAACAAATGATAATCGTCATATACTTTTAATCGAAGTAGAATCAGCGAGTAGAAGTATTCACTGAAACGCTTTATCAAATAATTGCGGTAGTTTCCTTAAATTTGGATTAAAGCTTTGTATAGATGTGCAATAACCATAAAATATATCATCAGCTTTAAACTGATGGTTATTGGTGCTATACGTATCAGGCCGGATTGCCTAACCCATTCAGCAATAGCAGTCTCTCACTGGATACAATGTATAGATGTGCTTGTTTTTTCATTGAATGCAGATCAGCAAGTGAAAAGTAGTAGTCTTCTTATGGTAACAATAGCAGTTGGAGTATTGATAGCAACAGTTATTCTCTCTGCGATTTCAATGTTATCTTTTGCTCAAGGAGGATATAGAGAAATGACAATGGACAACAGTGGCAAAGAACGATGAGGGGAAGTAGCAGAATTTATTTCCTATATTACACAAGATGTAGGGATATTTGCAATAGGAGGTCTACTAATTCTTCCAATAATCAATAGAAGAAGTACAACCACAATTCTAAATCTAATGGCTAGAAAAAATATCTTCATTTCTATAGTAGCATTGACAATAGCTGCTGGTATAATTCATATCTTGTGAGTAGAAGAGCATATGAACCTACTTGTAGCCATTTTCATATACATAAGGTTGTTTGTGCCACCATTTTCACCTGAAGCAATACCTGTAAATGAGATAGAAGTTGATGGCATATTAACAGTAGTAATGGAAATATGCATAGTAGGCTTATTGGTTTATCTAGGTATATCTAAAAACGGAAAGAATAGAAGAAAGACCTATAATCAACAATCAACGTACGGGATGAAGATGCCTTTCTGATATTAACATGTTTTTGTTAGGGCTCATTATTGAGTATTCAATATGAAGCAAGAGGCAAGATTATAGGCCAAAGAATATTAGACATAGGAGGCCTCAAAAATGAGACTTCTGTGTCATGTGAGGTGATGGGACAATGAAAATTGGTAATGCCAGAAGTGATCGTACAAGTATCAGAAGAAAGATGCAAAGTTAATGATTAACTATGTTAGCTAACGTAGTTAATCCACACTTATTAATTGCAATTTCTTCACCCTATTTTAATGCTGTTTTGGAAAACTGACAATGAGACCATTCGCGAAGATACAACTAAAGTAACTTCTTGTGTTAAAGTCATCTATTGAGAGAGACACCAAATGTACTATAAACATGACCATGACCATATCATCAAGTCACAGGATCTAGAGGCCATTATAGTAGAGCAAATTCTGGCTATATGTGTCAACAAGGCAAGGTTTAATGAACTTAAGGATGTAACACAAAGAGTTGCTTCTTTATCACGCAATAGTTTAAAGAAATACTTATTTTACCTAATTGAATATGGCATAACGACAAAAATCAAGTGTATGTCATAACGTGGGAAGGATTGAACTTGTTGTCTATCATAAATATAGAGAAACGGATAAGGCAGTCAGACATTGAAGACCTTGTAATTTGTCTAGAGTAAGCAAATATACTACACTTTGTCAACATCGTCTGTCGCGATTATTTGTAACCACTGCAAAACAAATCTAGCAGAGATATTTCAAGAAAGTGGCGATTACTGTCTCGATTGCTGGCAGGAGATGACTTGTCCTAATGTCTAGACTACTATTATTTTTTGATGCTATTGTCTTATATAGTAACTTTATGCATGACAGCTTGAAGAATTAATGTCACAACACCAGGAAGAAAATGAGGCTATAGCTCATCGTTTTAATATGGATGTCTTTCAAGAAGGTAAATTAGAAGTAGCAGACGAAATTATTGCTTCTGATTTTGTTTGGCAATGTGCCCCAAAAAGTATAAAGAAATTGCATCTACAGTCATAGATGGAATGCCAGACCGTCAAATCACAGATTACGATACCATCGCTAAAAGCGACAAGGTAATGATTCGCTGGAGCATGACTGGTACTCCTAAAAAGAACTTTTTGGCATATCTCCAAGCGATAAACCCACCAGTATCTACCTCTGAGCATCGCAGACAGAAATCTGCTAAAGAGTGGCTTGAGTCAACAGAACCGGTAGAGAACCATATAGTTAAAGTCTTGCTAATTCTTAATCTGAAAGGAATTAATCATTTTTTCTATGGTTGGTAGGTAACTGGAGTATTTATCAGGTTGTGCTTTGTAGGTAATCAAAATTGCTTTGTTGTCAACTACTGTCCAAAGTTGCAAAGCCTTACGCTTAACTTGGTTGTTATCTGTTGCACTGAATACTACCTTATGAGCAGGTTTGCCAGCTAAAGTAGTAGATGATGATTCTGAA
>DASTUU010000447.1:0-13131 GCA_035759485.1 Nitrososphaeraceae archaeon | reverse complement strand
ATTTTGACACAAAGTTCTCGTTACTATTCCAGAACCAACCCCGATATCTAATGCCAAGTTCCCATGATATCCCTTTATACAGTTAACCAAAAGAATAGAATCATCAGAAGGTAAGTACAATTACAAAGTTAGTATTATTACTAGCATGAGATAAATGATCTGAATGTGATATCCTGTCGCACAATGACTTTTTTAATAAAGCTTACAATTATTGTACATTAATAAAATCTAACTAATGAAGCCTCTAATAAAACCTTAATCGTACCCATTATTACCATATCCTAGTTACTATTATAACACTAATCTATTTTGAAACAATATTTTTCAATGACTCAGAGAGAGACACTAAATCCTGTGGAGTTAACTGGTCAATTCTCTTGTTATTCAAATTGAGATCATTCAACAGGTTAGTACCAAGTGTCTTTGCTACCGAAGAAGCCTTCTTTTTTCTAAAGGAGAAAATATAATTCAAAGTTTTCAACGTAGAAGGGTCTATATAATTATTCTTATAGGGTGTCAACCTGACAACTTGCGAGTCAATTTGGGGCGAAGGCCAAAACGATTTTCTATTTACTTCAAAAAGACTGTCTATTCTGAAACAATACTGGCATATAACAGATATCGAACGATAATTCGTTTCCCCTGGTCTTGCTTTCAATTTATTGACAAATTCTTTTTGAAACATAACTATGGCCCTCCTGAACTTCCGGAGTGCTAACCACTTAATAGCGTCTTTACTCCTAGAGTAGGGTAAATTGGATACGAATACGTGAAAGCCGACGTTTTTAACCTCGAAAATATCCGCATTTATTAGTAGGAGATTGGAAAAATCAGAAAGATAACTCAACGCTCGTACATAGAGAGCCTTGTCTACCTCAAAGGATATTACCCTTTTAGCTCGTTTACAAAGCTCTTGTGTTAGTATCCCATCTCCGGTACCCGCCTCGCAAACCACTTCCTCATTATTAATTTGAGATGACTCTATAATTTCTTTCAGGATCCTTCTATCTATTAAATGATGTTGGCCAAGGGCTCGGATTTTTGACCAGCTCATTTCTTTATTTTATATCTTATTTTCTGACAAATAGATTCATTCTTGCTTGACCCGCTATTTCATCTATAATGCGTTTGACTATTAGCTTGGCTGGTTCGCGGAGTCCTACTCTAGATTGAAGATCCACAAAAGACTCAAACCGCTTTTTCTCACGCTGCTTTATTATATTCAACATATAGGTCTTACCAATCCCAGGAATCAATTCCAGTGCATGAATTCTAGGCGTTACAGGTTGGGCATTATTAATGTAATCCATAAAGCGCTTTTCGTTCCTCAGTACTATCTGCTCTACGATGGTAGGCAGATCATTTTTTGCTGATTGTGATATATCATCATATTCGAGCCTTCCCAAGACGCTTATAACTTTGTCACGACCTTCCCGACCAATGTATACCCGTTCGCCTACCTCGAAGTTCATATTCTGAATTCCAAGGAGTTCAAGCAAAGTTAAATGTTCTTCTCCTATACCTTGGATTATTAGCCCCTCTCTACCTCTAACCGTAGCCGATTTGCCCCGTTGAGTGTAATCTAAAACATAGGCATATTCTTCGTATTTGCGAGGAGATTGTTGTTGCATATCAGGAGAGTAACTGGACGTGCTGGCACCAGTATCCCTACTACCACGGTAGTTAGAATAAGAATGTGCTGACAATACCAGTTCGTCCTACATTTACATAGTAATTAGCTTTTTATTTAACTTTCATGGCCCGTTTTAAGGATATCTAGCATCTTTTCTAGAATCTCAGTCAATATAAGCTTCTTCCAGCCATATGTAAATGCCCTGAGTTCTTCAATAGAAGTCGGCATCACATTAACAATTTCTGTGGCTTCTCCAGGTTTCAAGTCACACTCTTCTACAAGCCGCTTTACCATTTTTTCAGCAGATTCCGAATCTGTCTTGGCAAATTTACTCACGTAATCGTAAGTCCATCTTTGGATCTGATCCATCTCGTCTGGCTTGACCGCTTCCAGTATCTTCTTGACCTGTGGAAGGGTAATGACCTCTTTTTCCGTAATATCAGTCAATTTTTAACCTCTTGTGCTTCCTCGCTAACCTTTTCTGTTCCTAAGGATACTAGTGGTCTAATGTGATTAAATTTTACTTGCAAAATCTTTTCCTTTCCCCCTAACATCACGGAGATCTTTAAGATTCTTCTGCCAACTTCTTTTATCACGCCTGTTCTGCCTTGAAATCTTCTATGTGGAAGAGTTGTGTGCTCTCTTGGGTCAATATCTACCACAACCTTATCGCCAATATGATAATCAACAAGAAGATATGATATTCCTCGAAGAGCATTTCTTTTTGTCATAACAGATCGTGACTTTCTTCTTGCCCCGTGGGAACTAGGCATAAGAAGTGACTGATTTAGCCTTAATTTAATATTATCTCAACTAGTACGATTAGTTTAGATCATTAGCACTATCATGATGCATTTTTCGTACTAGACAGGGTCTTCGACTCCACTTTCGGCTAATGTAAAAAGCACCTCTCTTTCGGGATGATAAGGACTATCCACCATCCTAGCGATCCTATTCTTACCTGATCGTTTTAGATACACTCTGTATGTACTTGTATGCGCTACTACATGCCCGCCTATTGGTCTTAAGGCATCCCCAAAAATTGAATCAGGGGAAGATTGAATCTGGTTAGTTGCCACAACAGCAACACCATAGGTCTCTGCTATTCTTAACAATATATGCATGAATTTGTTCAGCTTTTGTTGCCTTTCTGACAAACTTGCACGTCCAAGAAATTCAGCTCTGTAGTGGGCGACTGCAGAGTCGACTATGACTAATTTGATACCGTTTGTGTCAATAACTGGGCCTGTTTGTTCAATGATTAGCTCTTGATGCGCACTGTTGTACGCTTTAGCTACAAGAATATTGTCCAGTATTCTGTCTGCATCTAAGTCCCTTGCATGTGCAATTGAGACTATTCTTTCGGGGCGAAAAGTATTTTCAGTATCAATGTACAATGCTCCTGCGCTTAAACCTCCCAGCTGCTTATCTAAGTTGACAATTACACATAGCGTATGGCAAAGCTGAGTCTTCCCCGTACCATACTCACCATAGATCTCAGTAATTGCTCTTGTTTCTATTCCTCCCCCGAAGAGGTCATCGAGATTCTTGGAACCAGTAGATATACGCTCTTCATTCTTTCTTTTTTCATACAGGGCAGTTGCTTTGGTAAAGCTCTTCTCAATAATTCCCATCTCTTCAAGTTTTGATCTTGCTTTGTTGCATAAGTATACAGATTTGTCTATTTGCATACCAGTAGCCTCAGAAACATCAACAGGCCCTCTTACCACCAGATCCTTGATCGATTTGAATCCTGCTTGTTCAAGATATCCCTTTGTGGTGGGACCAATATCGTCAAGAGTATCTAGCACCAATTCACTGCTGTTTGAATAATCAGGCCTCTCTTCAGGCTCAGCGTCGTCATCTTCTCCCAATACCATTACCCAAGTATAACGGCTAATAATTAGTTTTTAGATTATTCTTGTCAAGATCGTATTGATTTTGCTACTTTGTGGCAACTTATTCTTGCAGACTAAGCATTATGTATTGCTCTCTATTGTGCAACACTAGTTTGTACTTTGGCCAAGATCGGTCCTGAGTTAGTGGCTCTCATGCTTATGTAACAAATAAATAATGAAAATCACGTCTTTTTATGTATATCATTTCAGGTGTCGTTATTGATAATTGACTTAAACCTTTATCACAAGAAGGTACTGGTTATAGGCGGTGGAGTAGAGGGTGGTAGAAAGGTCCGTGGATTATTAGGGCAAGATTGTTATATAACAGTCATAAGTAACCACTTTGACGCATACCTGAAGGAGCTTGCTAGTAAAGGCCAAATTCAAATTATCAACGCAAAAGTGAAAGATACCACCATTCTTGATAATTACGAAAATGGTCTTTTTCTCTTGCTTGCCTGCACAGATGACAGATTACTGAACAGGAAACTCGTAGAGAAAGGTCGTTCCCTAGGTGCATTTGTCTATTCTGTCGATGACCCTTCGCACAGCGATTTTTCCTATGCTTCTATAATTAATATAGAGGGTGTAATGCAAGTTGCTATATCCACAGCTGGCAAGAGCCCAATTATGGCGCGCCAAGTTAGGATAAGGGCAGAGAGAGTATTGAAGAGGGTAATCAAGAAAACAGACATTGAAAATACAAAATTGCAGGAATTTGCACGAAACGCTGCCAAATCAAGAATAGAGTCGGTAGAGGATCGGAAAAAGTTTCTATATTCTCTAATCAATGATAAATATATCCAGAGCTTACTTAAGGAAGATAAGATCGAAGATGCAAAGAGTTCCACAATTCATCTACTGGAGCAATGGAGGAAGCATGCTAAATGACACAATATGCCGCCTCTGCCACTAAAGATAGTCTGCATATCATTAACGCAAGAGTTACGTACAGAAATGCGCCAATTCATTTACTAGAAAAGTTTGCGTTTGCTGACATCAATCATGCTTACAATATTTTTAAGGATAAAGCTGGACTACAGGAATGCGTAATCCTGCAAACTTGTAACCGAGTCGAAATATTTGGTGTCTCTCAAGGTTCAAATTCCGGCGGACTGCTTGATGGATGGGCGAATGCGGCCGGTCTGTCCCGAGGTGACTTTCAGAACGTCGCTGAGATTAGCAGCGACAGAGATGTAATGCTGCATCTCCTAAAACTTGCGGCCGGGTTGGATTCTCTTGTCATAGGTGAAGACCAGGTTCTTGGCCAAGTAAAAAGGGCATTTGAATTTTCACGCACTAGGCAGCAAGCCGGTCCTCACCTCTCGATTTTATTTGAAAGAGCAATTAAGGTGGGGAGCCGGGTTAGGACAGATACAGCACTGAATAAGGGTAGTGTCTCTATAGGGTCCATGGCAGTAAACTTAGCCAGTGAGTATTTCGATAATCTGAAAGGCAAGAAAATTTTGCTTATTGGATCAGGAGAGGGGGCCAGTCTTATAGCTAAATCTCTCAAGTTACGAAATATTGATTTTATGGTGACAAGCAGAACCTTTGAAAGGGCAAAATCATTCACAGACGCTGCTTCAGGAACGCCCATCCCATTCGAAAAAGCCCTTGAAATGTTTCATTCCGTAGATCTAATATTTGTATCAACTATTGCGCCGTACTACCTTCTCACATATGAGAGAATCAGTAAGGCCATGACCAGACGAAAGAAAGCTCTCATGATATTTGATCTCTCAAACCCTAGAACTGTAGAAGAAAGAGTTGCTACTATAAAGAAGGTCAAACTAATTAATATAGATCAGATTGCAGAAGTTGTCGAAAAAAATATTCGTTCTCGGAAGAATGCAATTCAATCAGCATCAAAAATCATTGACGCCGAGATGAAATCCGTTGATACCATTCTGAAAAGAAGAAGAATAGAGCCTATCATAATGTCCATTTTTAAAAATGTTGATGAAATCAGAGCTCGCGAGTTGAAGAAGGCCTTTTACATACTTAAGGATAGAATAGGGCCAAACGAAGCAAAAGTAATTGAACATCTTTCACATGCTATAGTAGAAGGAGTATTGGCATCTCCGATGAATAACCTCAGAAAAGAAATTGAGCTACCTGTAACTGATCAGGAGGAGATAATGAAAGTTATAGCCAAGTTGTTCAAATATGAAGACAAGGAATCATAATAGTTTTAGTGTTAGCAATAATAGTATCCATCGTATTCCCGCTTTTCCGATTGTAAGGCTAAGGCGTCTGAGAAAAAGTCCCGCAATAAGAAGCCTTTTTCAAGAAACCCATCTTTCTGTCACGGATCTGATATGCCCCATATTTGTTCACGAAGGAATTTCAAAGCCGCAATCAATTAAGTCAATGCCAGATATTCAGCGAATACCCTTGGCCTCTCTAACCAAGACAGTAGAAGGAATAGCAAGGACCGGTATTAAAGCTGTAATACTATTTGGTATTCCTTCCTCAAAGGACGCAAACGCCAGGCGAGCATACGATGAAAGAGGTATAGTACAGCGGTCCATTGAACTCATTAGAAACCACTTCTCTGATAAAATAGCCATCATTACAGATGTGTGTTTGTGCCAATATACTCCTGAAGGCCATTGTGGAATAATGCTAAACAGAAGAATAGATAATGATGAAAGCATTGAAGTTCTGGCTAAAGTAGCTGTCAGCCATGCCCGCTCAGGTACAGATATAGTAGCTCCCTCTGCCATGATGGATGGCCAGGTAGCTGCAATCAGAGCTTCGCTTGACAGTGGTGGATTTAAGGATGTTGCTATTATGGGATACTCGGCAAAGCACGCCTCTCCGATGTATGCTCCTTTCCGAGATGCCTCTTATTCAGCCCCACAGTTCGGAGACAGAAAAACTTACCAAATGCCATACACGAATTCACGTGAAGCGTTGCGTGAAATTCGGGAGGATATTAACGAAGGAGTCGATATAGTGATGATCAAACCTGCATTGCCATATCTTGATCTTATATACCAGGCGCGAAATCATACAAATATGCCAATTTGTGCGTATAGTGTGTCTGGAGAATACGCTCTAGTAAAGGCTGCATCTCAGGAAGGATGGATTGATGAATCAGCCGTAATAACAGAACTTTTAACCTCTATCAAGAGAGCTGGAGCAGATATGATTATTACGTATCACGCGTTAAAGATGGCTCAATTATTAAACGCCGAGAAAAACTAGAAACCCCCATACGTTATATATATGTGTTTCGGTCAACTTCGTAGTGTTTATTTTTTTTGTTCGCCCGACTGAGTGAATCCCACCGCAATGATAATATTGAAGAAAAATCTCCTCACTAAAGTTTGGACTTAGAAACTATTATTATGGTGGCAATTACCAGTTTCTGGTTCTCCACTGTTCCAGTCGCTTTTTTAACGCTAGCACGCTTGCTTCGCAATCGGAGAATCTTCGTGGAAAGAGACCTCAGACGCATTCATAACGATCCTGTGATTATTTTCCAGATTACCACAAGATCAGCTACGAAAACTCCAGTGGTAATAAGAGGTGTTGAGTCCATAGTCGAATCGTGTCGAAAGGTAAATTACAATAGTTTTGAAATTTCAGTGGTGACAGACGACGAGAAAGACATGGATACACTATCCAGACACAATTGTGAAGTCACTGTGGTTGAAAAACAATATTCCACCAATGCTATAAAGAAAGGAAGAGCATTACAGTATGCCGTAGAATGTAGACGTAAATACATGAAAAACAGCTTCAAACATTGGATATTTCATATGGATGATGAGAGCTGCGTTACGACCCAGACAATCCTCTCGCTTTTAAAGTTCATAAGAAGCGCTGGTTCCGCAGTGGTGGCCGAAGGTCCGATTTTTTACCCCTTAAAATTTGAAAACGCTAATCCTATAACAGCCATAGCCGAGTCTATAAGACCATTCACATGTTATGATTGCGTTTCTCAAATGACAAATCCACCCCCGATACACATGCACGGCAGTAACTTGTTGGTTCGGTCAGACATAGAGGATGTAATAGGATGGAACTTTGGTCCTACTCTTGCCGAGGACCAGTTATTCGGTTATAAGGTCTATGAAAAATACGGACCCAAATCTCTTGGATGGCATGGTGGAATGCTTTTAGAACAACCTCCGCTCAACATTAAAGATCACTTTATGCAGAGAAGAAGATGGGTTCTTGGTAGTCTGCAAAACATAAATGCATTTCCAATAATTCACAAGTTCAAAGTAATGTTCAAATTATCTACTTATTTTTTGGGTTTTATTTCAGGGATAGTTTCAATTTTCCTTTACTTTCACCTTCAGTTTCCAAAACTGCTTGATCTATTTTCCGTACAGGACATTTTGTCTCACTTGAATATAGTAGACATCGGTCCACGGGTCAATGAAATCGTTGGTGCCTTATCAGCCGAATCAATATTTAATACACTCTCTACCGGAACTGCTACTGACATTACGATAGGGTTAATGCTGATATTTCCATATATTTTATGGCTTTTTTCTTATCAAGTGGGATTATTCTTAAACTTGAGATATTCGAGGATCATTTTTAAGAAAAGAGTTTTCATGCACTTACAGACGTTAGTTCTTTCTGTTCTGATAGGTTTGATAGAGACATTTCCGGCGTTCTATGCCATGTTAGAGTACTACTTCGGAAGAAAAAAGAATAAACATTCTGGTATCAAGACTTATGATTTCTATGTTATAGATAAGTAAGGAAAGACAACTAGCGAATATATTAATCATTTGCCAAACATGGATTTGGTTAAGATAGTGGAGATATTGTCCAATGGGTAAATTCCTTCCTCCGAACAATAATAAGCAGGTGGGCAAGGTCAGTAAAAACTAAACACTTTTTTCGGAGGATAGACTTAGCGAAGAGCTATTGTGGGCATTCCATGAAGACGTAAGATTTGATAATCATTTATGTCCACTACACAAATTTAGTTATCTGTCACCAAAGTACCAAAAACTAATTAGCATAGATAAGGAACAAAAGGTTGAAGGTGCAAAGATCAGCGCACCGCATTGCTAGCTATTTTTACAGGATCCTTTCCTTGCTCTAGCGCGTCTTCTTCTGGATATGCTCGCTCCTTGGATTCATCAACTATAATATCTGGCAGATCCGGTATGGCAGGTAGAAGACGAAGAAGCTGCATATATTTGTCCAGATAGCGCATGCCCTCCTCGGTGGTCTTGTATAGCCCAGTAGTCTCTGAGTATTCAATCAACCCTTTTTCTACTGCAACAGCAAGGTATCTAACTAATTGAGAGTGTGATAATGAGGCTGTATTCATAATTGTTGTCTTGTATTCCCACTTCTTTGCAGAAGAGCTCAACATCGAAGCCATGATTTCCACATCGGAGCGATTCTTCATATGATAATGCCTCCACTCTGGGATGTTTTTCTATTTACAATGTTCATTCTTTCCTCTCTCCTCCTAAGTTTATCCTATGCATATCCTTCGTATAGTGGACAATAAAACGCTGTTAGACAACATGCGACGACAAACTGTATTCATTATACTGACAATTTCTACATTTAATGAGAACCGATGGTTGCGTAACTTCCGTCTACTTAAATACACGCTTAAGATGTTATGGTGGAAATATTCTTAATTTAAATATATTGATGGCGTGAAACTCTTTCAAGATTATGAAATACAATGAGGAAATACGTATGGCGATAACAGTCCTAGGAATAATCTTAGTCTTTACGTTTCCACAAGTTCATATGGATTTAAAAGCTTATGCTCAGGTCCAGCCTAATGATTCGTCGTCAAGTTCTACAGTTTGCGCAAATAATCAGCCCTGCTACACAGTGACTTGTAATGATAACCAGCCATGTCGTGTTTTTCGGTACCCTAATACCGAAAATCCATACGAGGACAACTCCGACGATATAGACGATTTAGAAGACATATTAGATTTCGATTGACCTGATCTGACATGTGTCTCTATTACGCACCGATTCCACAGCGGGTCCTAATCTGATAGCTTCATATCGTTATTAAGAAATGTACTGGGCCACCCGTAAACGATACCCAATTTATCCATATAAGTTACAATGAGGTTTCAGTTATTCCAATGTACAAGTAAATATTCTACATTCAAATTATTGCAAAAATTAGTCTCAAGTCAAATATATACTTAGATCTAATGAGTTGATAGATGAATAACAATGCAAATTTGAGAACAAACATATTCATAACTGCTGTAGCACTGCTGTTTACTATAACGATGACGACAGCAACAGTGTCGATGTTACCATCAGCGTACGCGGGCGGAGACGACGATGATAAAGATGAAAAGACAGATGGGAACAAGAATAAGGCAGAAGATGATTCGGCGGCTGCAATAGCTGACTGTGATGAAAACGAGGTCGAGGAGGCTAGCTTTGAATGTGTTGCAGCCAATGGCTTGAGGTTTACCGGTCAGGACATATTGATAGGTGGAATAAGCGCCACACTATTATCGGATGAAACAGATCCTGCACCGCAGGACAGTACGCCAATGGTTCTACCCTTACCAACCTAATTTTTTTGTAATGATACAAAATCACTAGAGGATCATTCCTCTTAACGGATATCTATTTTTTCGTCTTATATGATCACAGTTAGAACTTAGATGATCTACCTACACCACAAATTAACCTTTATCCATTTGCATTTCACATACAGCTATTTCTAATGATACCAGATCTAAAGACACTCATACTAAGTATTTACCAGGAACTGAAACTATACTAAAATTGTCTCATCTATTTTTATCGAGTTGTGTGTCATATTGTAGATATATTATGACACGGTCTGTATTTTGCATGAATAGCAATGCAAATTTGAGAACAAACATATTCATAATTGCTGTAGCACTGCTGTTTACTATAACGATGACGACAGCAACAGTGTCAATGTTACCATCAGCGTACGCGGGCGGAGACGACGATGATAAAGATGAAAAGACAGATGGGAACAAGAATGAAGCAAAAAAAGAGTCAGGAGGACTAATAGCTGATTGTGACACAAATGAGGCCGAAAACATATTCATCTGTACTTCAATTACTCCGGTATGCAGACCAGGTGCTACATGTCTGTTCGGAGAAATGGATCCGGGTCTTATAGCCTTGCCGATTTCGTGGCGCTGACTTCAATCAAGAAACAGTTAATTTTCTTTATTTTTTGTATTACATTCCTTTTAGAACCAATTACGCTTAACAGGTTTATCCATGCCCTGTTGTGGTTTGTGTATCTCAGATAAATGTTTAGATTATTCGCGTGCGTGTCGTAGAATACATTGCGAGATGGATAGTTTAGATCCTGGAAGGGACAGTTTGAGTATTAGTTATTCTCCGATAAATCTCGAAAACAACACCTCGGTCTTATTGCTTGTGTAGGCTGACCTACGATTTAGCATGGGTAGCATATTGATGAGTTAATATATTTACAATATTTTTTCTTTTAGAAGCCCTTTAAAGCGGATGTCGAAGTATGGTAAGAAATATCCCATATTTTTATTGAATTATGATAGATGAATTTCTGATAACCCCATTCGACGAACGCCAGATATAATATTAACAATATATCTGCTGTGAGGTTAAATGAACAACAACGCAATTTGGGCAATTGTCTTTCTGATGGCCGGTACCTTGTTAACTGTGGGAGCAACAACAATAGTACCAGCTGCGTATGCAGGAGGAGATCATGATGGTGGAGATGGAAACAAGCAAAAAGCAGAAGATGATTCGGCAGCTGCAATAGCTGACTGTGATGATAACGACGTCGAACGAGCTGGATTTGACTGTTATGGGATCGCAGTTAACGGTCTTGAGATAGACTGAACAGACGAGACGCAGACTATTTAGACTATTCAAGTTGCAGACTATTTAGGAACCTGCTAATCTCCCACTTTTTTTACCGCTCTATATTTTGTTTTTTAGCTGTTGTCCTGGGAGCTTCAGGAATAAATTTACCCTCCAGCAAATGCAAGCTCGTAGCCCGTGTTATAAGAGCATCAACCATTTCGTTAATCAAGTTTTATTTTAATCAACAAATACGCATCAAAGTTTTATAACGGTAAAAGGATTAAACGCAATCCTAGGGGTCGTTGTCTAGCTTGGTATGATGCCAGCCTCGGGCGCTGGAGGCCGCTGGTTCGAATCCGGCCGACCCCATAAGTCAATCGCAGTATTCATGGTAAGTCCTTCAAGCATTAAACGATCTTAACGACAAGTCGTAAATCCATTGTAACTGGTGATATGAACATTTACCAGCAAGCAGTCTTTGTTCGATTGCAATAGGTCGCAAATACAGCCATTTTCTTATCTAAATTCCAGGTAAAAAATGTATAGCAAAATGTATGGTTGCATCTAATTGGATGGACTTTCCTAAGTTAGCAGAGTTAAAACCGACTACTGGATACCAGAGATAATTCAGATAATATTAGAGAATACAAGCAGAAATAAGGACGGAGTTACAAAGACGCAGTTGATATACAGGGCGTCCTTATCATATATTCAGCTGGTAGAATATCTTACGCTTCTTCGAAAAAGTAACCTGATAGATTATAGGCCTTCTACTGCCACCTATAAAACTGCTGAGGGGTGGTTGCGCTTTCTTCAGGAATCAATTAGTGATGGCCAGAAGGGCAGAACCATAAAGATTGCTTGGATTGTATAAGATCCTTGATATTCAATTCTGTATATACAGAGTAATAACTAAGAGCACGTGCACGAGCAATAACAGGTTCAAGAGCGACATACGCCCAGGATTATTCTATGATAGCTAAAATAATCTGAAATCGCTTCAAGCAGAACAATACTCTCCGAAATAGAATTTAACGAAAAAAGTCTACGCCAAGGTCAAGATTTAAGAGGCCTAATTGTGACATTTAGTTGTGATTAATGTTTATTCCAAAGATGGTAGGGTGTGCTCCTTTTGTGAAAAAGAGATTGAAAGTGACGAGGTCAAAGGAAGGAGCGACAGGAGCATTTGTAAGATTTGTTCTTACAAATACAAGATAAACTCGTACGATTTTAGTGAAGAAGGCTGCTGCTGTGACGAATAGTTCTTGTTACTGTTTTAACAATTTGTATGGGCAAAAAGCAAATCATGTTAGCTCGATTACTATATCAAGCGCTACGAGGAGGCTGAAATTCATCTTTGTAAAATTGAATTCAATATTCAAGGTAAAAGGCGGCTCATTAATACATAATAGCAGTATGAGTAAAAATCCACCACAAGATTTACGTAATGATAGGAAATAATACCCTATACTATGCCGATGAGGAGGAATAACATACTTGTTTACAGCTCCATTGTAATGATTCTTATTTTCCAAACTTCTGGAATCACAAATCTCTTGGCAGATATCCAATTGGACACTATGTATGAAAGGGGAAGTAAGTCTATCATCGCTTTCGCGTCCTCCAACCCGGCCTCATTATCTTCGAGTTCCGCTGAAAATGATATTTTTGGAATAAAGAAAATATATCCGACAAAGAGTGGTGGCAGAGAATGGTTTATCGATATGAATGACCCCAGAAGCGACGGAATATTTTTTATTACATCTGACCGAAATATTACTAGACAGG
>DASTUU010000446.1:0-1340 GCA_035759485.1 Nitrososphaeraceae archaeon | reverse complement strand
CAAGTGGTAAAAATTGAAGACATAGATACACCAAAATTGAGACCTAATGAAGTCATGATAAAAGTAGAATCTGCGGCATATAACTATAACGATCTTTGGGCAATTTGGGGTGAACCAGTCAAAACTCCACTACCTCATATTTCAGGTAGCGATGTGGCTGGTACAGTAGTAGAAACCGGAGAAGATGTTACAAGATTCAGAGCAGGGGACAGAGTTGTATCCCATTCAAATATGAGTTGTAGGGTTTGTGAAAGGTGTACCGACGGAAGAGAGTTTGATTGCGATAACCGACTGATATGGGGATTTCAAACCGGCCCGCTCTGGGGAGGTTTCAGTCAGTATACACATTTGCCAGAGGTAAATGTTGCAAAGTTGCCTGATAATGTATCCTTTAACGACGCTGCAGCGGTGTCGATGGTTGGTATGACGTCGTGGCATATGTTAGTAGGAAGAGCAAAGATAAGACCAGGCCAAACGGTGCTTATCATGGGCGGCACAAGTGGTGTGGGAATGGTAGGAATTCAGATTGCAAAATTATACAATTGTACAGTTATTGCTACAGCAGGAAACAAAGACAAAATGGACAAATGTTTGGAAATAGGTGCAGATCAAGTAGTTAATCATAGAGAGGCAGACTGGTACAAAAAGGTAAGAGAAATAACTAAGAAGCAAGGAGTTGATATCGTATTTGAACATATAGGTAAGGCGGTTTTTCCACAGGAAATTGGTCTCTTGAAAAACGGTGGAACACTTGTTGCAACTGGTGCTACTACTGGTTACGATTCAACCATTGACTTAAGGTTTCTTTTCTTTAAAGGAACCAATTTACTTGGATCAACACAAGGAACCAAAGCTGAACTTGAAGAGGTGATTTACTGGACTAGTAAGGGTAAAATAAAACCAGTAATTTATACCATTCTTCCATTTAACGACATGGTAAAGGGTCATACCATGATGGCAAAAGCTGAACAAATGGGAAAAATAGTAACTACTCCACAAAAGCTCTAGTCACTTCCTACATTCTTGTATTAAATTATTTTATCTTACAGTGTTTAAGAATGCAATTGAGGTAGGATATGTTTAGAAGCCTTATTTTTGTTCCTAGCAATAGCGAGAGATATATCAATAAGGCCAAGACATTAAATGCTGATATTGTTTGTTTTGATTTAGAAGATTCTGTTCCTGTTAATCAAAAAGACATAGCAAGACAGGTTATCAACTCGGCGCTTACTATGAGGACTACATATCAAGCAAGAAACATCTACGCTAGAATAAACTCCTTTGACTCCGGAATGACATTATATGATCTAAAAGCTGTAGTTCAGAAAGGAATTGATGGT
>DASTUU010000445.1:0-4977 GCA_035759485.1 Nitrososphaeraceae archaeon | reverse complement strand
ATTGGACAATTATATTCCAAAAGGACATATTTTTCACCACTCTTTGATCCCTTCTTTGATTCAGCCATATATCCTTCTTCGTCTCTGATCTTTGCTAACTCCTTGACTCGCTTATCAAATTCCAAATCCTTAAGACGTTCATAATATTGATCGAAAAGCTCATTCTGGCGTTCATGCAGAACTTTTTCAACAGCTTCTTTGCCCATATTTCTCTCAATGAAATCAAGGGCGTGTGATGCAATTGCACTGTATGATTTTGGAAAAACAGTTTTGCTTTGACTTGTTAGTTGGTACACCATCCTTGGCCTGCCAACGTGACCTCTAATTTCTACACTCTCTACTAGCCCTCTCTTTTGCAGTGCAGCGAGATGCTTGTGTATGGCCATCCTTGATATCTTCATAACGTTAGCCAATTCCTCAAGTTTCGCTTGTTGCATTATCTTAAGGTAATAGAGGATCTTCTTTTTGGGTTCGCTAAATCCTTCAGCAATATTCTCTAAATTACGCGGGATAGACATATTAGTATACAGCGATTGTAAGGCATCAGTTAGTTCATATACGTTTTGGTTTACAAATTGAGCAAGATAAGGTTTTTGCTGTCTTAAATTTCACAGATATGTTAATAGTTCACATTTGGGTCAACAGTAATGCAAAGTCAGCTGAACCAAATTAGAAAAATAAGAGAGAGAAGAAGAAGAGCTGTCGTTAAAAGAGGAAAGAGAGGCACTGTTTGTAAAAGTAAAACCACTTGACAAAGTAAGTTGGGCGGATTTTGAAATAAATAAATAAATAAATAATCGCAGTGCTGACAAAACTCGATAATAATAATAATAAACAAGTCTTAAATTTAATAGCAAGCACACATTTACATGGCAAAGTCCATTGACGGTTGGGAATCTGTTGCCAAAGCAAGCGAATTACCTTCAAGAGCTATGAAGCATGTTGAAATTAAAGGCAAGGAGATTACGATAATTAACCTGGATGGAAAGTACTACGCAATCAACGATAGATGCGGTCACATGAACGCTCCCCTTTCAAAAGGAGAGATTAGGAATGTGCAGGGAAAAGATATTGTCACTTGCCCGCTTCACTTTTCAACATTTGATATTGTAACAGGAAAAAAATTGTCTGAGCCCAAGATGTCCCCGCCTATGGATATGGCAGCTCTTCCCAAACCTCTGCAGGATGCTTTTTCTCTTGCCGCACAGATAATAGCAGTTGTCAAGACATATGATATGGAAACGTTCCAAGTTGAAAGAGATGGAGAAGATATTAAATTGAAAATTAATTCATGATCAGAGGATGCTAATATAGCTGCTGTGATTGTTGTTGCAACTTCAATACTATGTGCTCAAAATATATCCTAGCTTTAGATATTTTGTTGACCATAACTTTTTTTCTTATTAATTGTCTCCACCGAGTTCTTCGCGAATTGCAGGCGCGATCTGCGTGCCTATCAATTTGATAGCTCGCATGATCTTCATGTGGGGTAATGATGCGGCGTTCATCTGAAAAGTGATGCGGGAGATGCCACCTAGAGCTTTGCTGTGCCGAACGATCTTCTTGACTATTTCGTCTGGATCCCCGACGAGCAGTGCGCCTTGCGGCCCTCGCTGAGCGTCGAAGGCTGCACGCGTCATTGCAGGCCATCCACGTTCCTTCCCAATCTCGGTCATGGTATGAGCATAGCCTGGATAGAAGTCATCGACCGCTTCTTGGATAGTCTCTGCGACATAGCCAAGTGAATGTATGCCCACCTTCAATTGACCCGGTGAATGGCCGGCTCGCCTCCCAGCCTGTCTGTAGAGTTCGATTAGTGGCCGGAACTGTCGAGTTTCGCCGCCTATTATTGCGACCATCAAAGGAAGACCCATGGCTCCGGCACGGGCAAATGAATTCGGAGTCCCACCAACGCCTAACCATATCGGCAAAGGGTTCTGCTGTGGCCTCGGATAGACTCCTTGTCCGGTCAGGGTTGGACGAAATTCACCGGACCATTGGACATGCTCATTGTCACGAATTTTCAGCAGTAGATCGAGTTTCTCTGTGAAAAGAGAGTCGTAGTCCTCAAGTCGAAAGCCGAATAGAGGAAATGCCTCGATGGATGAGCCACGGCCCACAATCATCTCCGCCCGACCCTGCGACAAAAGATCGAGGGTTGCGAATTCTTGAAAAACCCGTACTGGGTCAGCGGCACTGAGTACCGTTACGGCGCTGGTGAGAAGTATATGTTTAGTTCGCGCTGCGGCCGCTGCTAATATGACAGCAGGCGCTGAATCGAGGAATTCTCGACGGTGGTGTTCGCCGATTCCAAATACGTTCAACCCAACCTGATCTGCATATTCAATTTGTTCGATCAAATTCTGCAGACGCTCGGATGGCTTAACTGCAATGCTGTTGTCGTCAAATGCTGCCGCGAAGCTATCCACCCCAACTTGAATCTTTGAAACCATTTCTTATTCTCTCCTCTGTCTCTCTCTCTCTTACTCCTTCTAAACCACCTGTGCTTTTGAGTCAAAATGCGCTTTATGGTGATTAGGACGGTAATTTAGGTTGTCTGATAATAAATTTTTAGACATACTATCTTATCAAGCTGAGTCTATTTAAGAGAAGTAGCAATATCTTACTTAGTAAGTAAGCTTTACCAAACATACTATCCTTACATTTACCAACAGCTAGCAGACGTTAGGTTGTGCTAAGAGTACTTCAAATAATTTAAAAGAAAATACTCAACACTTCAAATTATGTGATCCTTTATACTTCAGTATTATTGGATGACCCGCCGCTAAGGTTATCGTGATTGGCACAGGTGATTCCAGGTCGGTTCACTTAAAACAAAGTTGTGTATATGTATGTGTGTGCGCATCAACCAAGTGCACTAGTCTCACTAGAAAATCATTCAACAAGATTGACAAAAATTATTGTAACTAGTTAAATATTGTAAATATTGAATTCTAAGGTATACATGAGAATGGGCATAATATCAGACACTCATGATGATCTGGATAGTGTCGATAGGGCAATCGCCATTTTCAATAGACAAAAGGTATCCCTGGTTGTTCATGCAGGCGACTTCATTTTTCCTGGAATTGTTGAGAGATTCAGAGCGTTGGAGTCTGCGAAACTTGTAGGTGTTCTTGGAAACAACGATGGAGAGAAATTTGGCCTGCTAAAGAAGTTTAAGGAAATAGGTGGAGAGCTAAAAATAACTGATCTCGGTGAAATTGAAGATGAAGATAATAAAGACATTCGAATTGCTTTATACCATGGAACTGATCAAAACCTACGAGAAGCTGTTATTGCAAGCGGTATATATGATATTTTTATCCACGGACATACTCATGTGAAGCGCTTAGCCCAAAAAGTGACAAAAATCGCTGATAAGGAGAAAGAAACACTTGTACTTAACCCAGGAACAGCCCATCGTAATTTTCCAACTTTTCCGCCTCTAGGAAAGGGATGGTACGAAGATCAACCTACCGTCATAATCCATGATACCATAACAAGAGCAAGCAAATTTTTCTTATTGACAGAGCATGCACAAGAAGTATCACCCGAGGAATTAGGAAAATTGGAAAAATTGGGAAGATTGCAAAGAGAATAGCATCATCAAATTGCACAATTGGCTGGTTGATAATCGAAAGAATATAACAAGAGAATTTTCTCCGGGCGCCAATTAGATGATGATAATAATGGCGTTACAAAAACAGGCATGATATTTTTTCTGTCCAGCAACCTGCCAATGGCTAGTTCAGTACACAAAACAATGATTTGTTATACAAAGTTATTTGATTGAAATGAGACAAGAGTCAGCTTAATAGTTTAAATTTTGAAGGCTTTTTGTCAAATCACAATTCGCTAGCAACCTAGCGTCACCCACACTATAGTCTTTAGATTGTCTCGCATAGTAAAATATTGAAACACAAGTAGGGTACCTCAAGAAGCTTGCAGACTCCACAAATAAATCATTAGTAATTTTTTGGTGCAGTGTGTAATATTTTCACAGCATTAGGTATCATAGGTATAACCAATTATTAGGTACTACTGTGGTATCAAATCCAACGTTGAACCCGGACGTACAATACCTTTTTCATCCCGTATTTCCGCTATCAAGTGCGGCTTACCACTACTATTATTATTATTATCGCGATCCTCTCCTCTTCCGTCTTCAATTCTAACATAACCAAAATTGAAGATGTCGCCTTCTCCATAAAGAAGGGAAGGATTAAAGGTTCCATCTATTTTGGGGAAGGGAAGTCCAAGTCTCAATGCATCTGCAAGAGAGGTTGTCCTGAAGGCACTTAAGGGACCGCTTATAAGTTCGTATAGTTCAGTCACATTGCCGTCATTATTCAAGTCAAAATCATATTTTATAAATGCAGGAAAATGCACATCTGTTGTTATGAATACAATATTCTTGATGCCTTGGTCTTCTATAAATCTAAGTAGATCAGTTAATTCCCTTTCAAATCCTGTATAGTATGAATAATTGGTAGTTTCATTACCATTTGCCCATCCATCTGTACCTAATATCGAAGTATTGCTTCCAGCCGGTATAGACATAGGTACGTCGCTACTTATTATTTTCCATGTTGCATTTGAATTAGATAGTCCTTGCTTTAGCCATTCAAGCTGATTATCACCTAACATCGTCTTATTGCTATCAGGAGTGTCTGCTAAGTGATTTTGGCTTCTGTAAGAACGTGCATCGATTAAGAATAAATCTAAATCCTTACCCCAGTTAAAGGATCTATAGATATGCTTGTCGCGATCATTTCCAGTGTCATTATTATTATAACCATCTAGTGGGGAATAATTTAAAAATGCGTTTCTACCTTCCTTAACTATATTTGGATACCCCTCTCTATTCACATTAAATAGATTCCAGTAAGGCCAGTTAGATCCAAAATCATTTATTACTTCGTGGTCATCCCATTGGGAATACATAGATGTATTTCTGAGAAATTCTTTCAAATA
>DASTUU010000444.1:0-4946 GCA_035759485.1 Nitrososphaeraceae archaeon | reverse complement strand
TCGTGATTGTGATCCCTTGCAATTAAATTATACTTTTTGCCTCATCCTCACTTTGTATTTAGTTTCAACAGGAGTAGTTCTTAACTGCATGCCACAACAAGCACAAAATTTACCTTCATAAAACATATAACGTTCACATCTTCTACAATATTTTTTGCCAAATGAATAGTGTGGCTGGCCTACTATTATCTTAGAGTATATTTTTTCACATATATTACGACAAACCATGGGAAAGCTAGCTTAGAAGCTGCTAGTTAGCGATATAAGTAATGGGTATCAATATAGAGAGGGAGAGGATGATAGTAGATCCCCCGCATTCTAAACTCCAGGCGGCAGTGGAGTAGGACTAATCGAGTATGTAAGCTAGCAGGACAAGAAGTGAAAACTACGAATGAAGTATTCTAATATAATCTAACGCAACACCAAGGCTTTTTGTTACAACAGAGGAGAGAACAAAAACATCATGGCAAGAGTTTAATTTTAACTCCTTGATAGAACCATTCATGCAAAGATGATACATGGTTGTTAATATTCAAATCCTTCTGAATATAGATGGATTTTGATTCTGTACTATTAATTAGATATTATGGATATTACTAATGGTGATCTGATAGTATGGGATCTGAAGGGATACTATAACATTATTGCGATCTCATCGTGGGCATTTATCTTTGTTTCTTTATGGTCAGTTGCATTGTTTACGATATTGCCGTTGATGTATTTATTTGCTTAATGTTTTGTTGTTGCCGCCATAGTCATCAAAACTCAAATATCTGATATCCAAACTTCCTGCTCATCTCTAATTCTAGTGTAGGTATCTCGTGCAAAACAACTTTAGGTTAGCAGAGACGAAACGAATACTAGAAGGAATAGAATATAAACCAAACCAAATCCTGTACAATAGCAATGGTTATTTAGAGAATTGATTATTTAACAGGAGGAATTGTAATGGCTATTATCGTACTACTGGGTGATAGCTACGTATTAGATCGACAGCCTATGTAAATTATCTACAGACCCACAATACCAAGCTGGATCTAGTAATGAATCTTGATATGATAGGTTATCCCGCTCAGGGGTTAAATAATGTAGTCGTAGAGTATGATCAGGGGAATAAAGTTAAAACAAATGACATATATTCAAGGTAGTTGGCCAATTTATCGATCAGATAGCCTTAGATTATACAAACTTAGCTCCCTCGTTATGTCCACTTGGTAAGTATGACCTTATTCCATTTGAAGCATTTGGATATACAGTAATAGGAATTCATGACCTAACTATACTATGACATACTAACTATCCTAGTACATTTGATACCCCAGATACGCTAAATACACAATAGTTAAGTTCAGTAACGAGGCTGGTTCTTGCCACAATTTTGGAATTAGATAAATTGAATCAATAGCAAACATAGGCTGCTGAAATAGGAAAAGTAATTTTCTTTCAAAGTATGGGAAACATTGTGTTTGATAATTATTTTCTTTGATGTGAATATTGTACCTCTCTTATGAATGATATATTCTCCCTCTATTAGGAGAAATAATAAAAGTTCTAGTTGCTATAAGATGGTGGAGATTTCATAAAGTTATAGATAGTGATAGTTTATGCATATTTTTTACCTATACTAAAGACCTGATTTATACATAAATAAGATGACTGCCAGCAATATTAACTAGCCTTAACAACATGAACTCTGATACCCTGAGGATTTTTAGAATGACATATTTATTGGTTGCCTCGGCTCTTGCTGAGTAATATCATAAAGGAAAAAGTTTCAGAACTATCTCCCAACAATAAAAATACAGTTTTCTACTAGATTTGAAATAACAATCTCATATAAGTAGGATTGAATACATTATACAATATAATTGTACAAGGGAGTGCAACCCTATTTTGCTATAGTATTTGGAATACTGCTTTTATCCATCGTAATCCCATCTTCTCTGAATCTTGTTCATATAGCAAATGCAATTACTAGCGCTGACCTTTTTGAAGATGAGGAATCAGAAGTAGAGGAATCAGAAGTAGAGGAATCAGAAGTAGAGGAATCAGAAGTAGAGGAATCAGAAGTAGAGGAATCAGAAGTAGAGGAATCAGAAGTAGAGGAATCAGAAGTAGAGGAATCAGAAGTAGAGGAAGAGGATTCCAAAGGGCAAGATTTTGAGGAGGAGAACTCCATTCAAATATGCTGTGCTTGGGGAAGAAGTTTAGAGGATGGAAGACTCACATACTATATTGATGATGACGACACATCAGAAGAACAGCAGCAGGCAGTAAGAAAAGCAGTACAAGAATGGGATACAAGGATAGACCATATGGAACTTGAGGAAGAATCAAGCAGGAAGTCGTCTGATATAAAAATAGACTTTGAAGATGATAATGACGAAGAGGAGATAGCGGGGCAGACTATAACTGTAGCTAATGCATATGGTTTCTTGGTTAGTGCAGAGATCACCATTTACACAGAAGTACAAGAATATGAATTTGATACTACAACAATAGGGCAGGTTGCAAAACACGAGATGGGTCATGCTCTTGGTCTTGGACATGCAAATTTTGATGGGAATCTTATGGCAGAGATGGTTAATTATGGAACAGCGACTGTTTCGAAATGCGAAATTAATGCTGTAATTGAGGCTAACTATTGGAAACTGGGAGATAATGGTGATGATAATAGTATTCCCAATAACCCGCGGGACGATAGCGTAACCTGTTAGTGCAGTAGCGCTGCAGTAACGTCTGTTATAGTAAACGTTAATAGATATTTAGTTTTGCTTCTATAATTTCTTTAATACCATTTTCATAATCTGATTACTCCAAGAGGTAAAAATCTTAGCTATTACCTCTAAGACTGTATGCTAAGTTTAGACATATTTATTTAGAAAACCCAAAGTCTTCTTCCAAGCATCTGCTGTCTCTTGCGGAGCGTAGTTGGGGTTAGAAGGATTTGCAAATGCATGTCCTACTCCTGGATATATGTAAATTTCATTTATAACACCTGTTTCATTAAGCGTCTGTTTAAATGCTTTTACTGTATCTACAGATATCGATCGATCTTGGTCCCCAAATATACCAAGTACAGGCCATTTAATTTTGGAAAGTTCCCTTGTATCATTTATCAGTTGACCATAGTATATTATGGTGGCAGCTAAAGGGTGGTCTTCAGTATTCAATGCTAACTGAAGAGATTGACCTCCTCCAAAGCACCATCCGATAGAGGCTATCCTAGAAGCATTAACGTTTTGAAGAGAGCCAAGGTAATTAACTGCAGATTTCATATTTTCAATAGCAAGAGCAGGATTGTTTCTTACAGCTGTAGATAATTCTCTCGCCCGATTAGGATCAGCAGTTACCTGTCCTTGGAATAGATCAACTGCTAATACAACATAGCCTTGTTTGGCCAATATGTCTGCTGTATCTTTAATATTATCATTTAGTCCTCTATTTTCATGAATCATGATGACTGCAGGACTTCTTTTCTTTGTAGCTACTGTTGCACTATTGGGTGAATTCGATACTGGATAAACAAGATATCCTGAAGCATTCTTAAAGTAAGCAACTGTTTCATTTTGTATTGTTATCTGACCGGCAGTGCCGGTATCATTAATAAAATTGTTAGTGACACTTGATATTGTTGTTACTGCTGGTGAGGGGAATGTTCTGCTGTGTTCCTCTTGTGCTCCTACTGTCTCAGGAAATGGTGTATAAAATGTTGATATATTTAGGATCATTGCACACAGTATTAGTTCCGATACTATGTGGATTCTATTTCCTTTAACCATAGTAAACTATCTTACTTATTAAATTCTACGTTTACTTACTTATTCTGCTTATTAGACTTCAGCTTACCTAGCAGGTAGAGGGAATAGAAAACACTGTAAGAACCATTTTATATATCAGTCCTACAAATGATGCAATCATTATTATTGTCTTATCCTTTCATAAATTCCACATTGATTACTTGTTGTATATTGATAGAAGCTCTATTGTCATTTGTCAGTTTCTCAAATCTTTATAATGTAGATGCTCAAATACAAGAACAAGAGCAACAACTGCAACAGCAGCCACTTTCTCTAAACGACATATTCCATAAGGTAGAGAAATCTGTGGTACAGATAACTACATCTGTTCCTCCGCCTGTCAACATACTGGTACCTGAAAGACAGGAAAATACGACTTCATTAGGTTCTGGATTCGTATATGATAACAATGGTCATATAGTTACAAATTATCATGTAATAGCTAATGCTAGTATAGTAGACGTGACATTTATAGATGGAAATAGATATACAGCCAATGTTACTGGTACAGATCCTCCTAATGATTTGGCTGTTCTAAAAATTATAGAGAACTTTACTGTTGATGAACAATTAATACCTCCTCCATTGGTACTAGGGAATTCATCACGACTCAAGGTAGGAGACCAGGTAGTAGCTATCGGAAATCCATTTGGATTGGAAGGCTCAATGACAACAGGCATTGTAAGCCAAACTGGTCGTTTGTTACCAGAGCAACAACAAGGAGGCTATTCAATACCAAATGCAGTACAAACAGATGCTTCAATTAATCCTGGAAATTCTGGCGGGCCATTACTGAATATGAACGCCGAAGTAATTGGAGTGAACACAGCAGGCATTTTTCCAGGAGGGATTGGCTTTGCAATCTCGTCCAATTCTGTGTCTAGAATAATTCCGATACTTTTAGAAAAGGGAAATTACACACACCCTTGGCTCGGAATATCAGCTGGAACGTTGACTCCTGACGTAGCAAAAAGAGAAGGACTACAAAGGAGCGTCAAAGGAATAATAGTAGATAGTATTGTCAAAAATGGTCCTGCGGATAAGGCTGGTATAAATGGAAGTACGACTAACCAGTATGGGGAAAGATTCGGAGGAGATATAATTACAGCGGCTGATGGTAATCCTGTCATAAAAATGGAAGATTTG
>DASTUU010000443.1:0-5048 GCA_035759485.1 Nitrososphaeraceae archaeon | reverse complement strand
CTCTACATAATCCCAAAAATGGTCAGCAGAGAGTCGTGACAGACAGGGATAATAATTCCCATCTTGAGGTTTTTTTTAACGGAAGCTGGAGGCACGATAGTACTTGCAAAGAATTCACGAATAAGGAGTGTAGAAAGTAGGGTCTGCCTGACTCTAGCACATTTGAGTTAGTTTCTCAGTTAGCTGGTAATACATTTAAGCTTGGTAGTTGGTTCTGAGGGCACCATTGCTATCCAAGATTTCTTTTATCTTCTTCAAAGTATTTTATGCGCTCCTTCTTAAACTCTCTTGAACTAAATAAAATACTGTAACCTTTGATTCCAATTGTATTTGATATTTCTGCTGCAATTGTTTCTGCTGCTTCAATTGTCCGTGCATGAATCATGCTGAACAAACTGAATGGCCAATCAGTATAAATGGGTCGCCGGTAGCAGTGACTTACTTGTGGAAAGGACGCAATCTTGTAACCCACCTCGTCAACCTTTTCCTCAGGTACATTCCATACAACCATACCATTGGCAGAGAACCCCGCGTCGCGGTGGCGTAATATCGCCGCAAACCTTCGCATCACTCCTCTTCTCTCATATTCCATTGCTTTTGAGAAAAGCTCTGCTGTAGTGACGCCCAGATTCTGGGCACCTTTGTCGAAAGGCTCTGGTATAATTTCCAGATCCTTTTGTAATTCCCGAATAAAATCTTTGTCTTGTTGCGTCAATGAAACTTTGCCGGGGTTGAGCTCCTTAATTGTCTCTGTCGGCTCCGGCTTTTCCGCATCGCTGTTTACCATGTCTAGTCTCACTCCAATCTTATAGAGTTTCAAGGTTGGCAAGAGCCTGTATTTTAGAACCCCATCAAGGGCGGCCATCCTATCCAAAACAGCCCTCATGTTTGCATTTGGAGGAACGGCAAGAGTAAACCACATGTTATATTCGTGATTTCTTTCGTAGTTGTGACTTACTCCTGGATGTCTATTAATTTCAGTTGCTACTTCATCAAGTTTGTTAGCCTCAACAGAGAAGGCAATCAAGGCACTTTTATAGCCTAGACGTCTTGTATCGAATATGGCATTAATTTGTCTTATAAGCCCCATGTCTTTCAGGCGAGCAATTCTGTGAATAACTTCCTCTTCTGATAATTTATGTCGTTTTGAAATTTCAAGGAAGGGTCTTTGTGTCAGGGGGAAAGACCATTGGATTTCATTAAGAAGTTCTTTGTCTCTTTTGTCTAACTGTTCTGCCTGAAGTGATGATGACGCCGTCATTGCCATTTTTTCTCACTCGTCGTGATGCGTTACATCAATTAAAACTTATCTTTGACAGGATTCAAAGTCCAAAAAATAGATATGGCATTGAATGGTTAGTTGTTAGCGTAAAAGTAAGCTTTCACTCTACGTTTCTTCTCTGAATGGAATTTGGCCTGTCCGGTTGACTAGTCAGATGTGAATTGCATGTCAAGCTAGCATGTAAAAGAAGGATCCTGTGATAATAGTACGAAAATAGTACGAAAATCGTTTGACCCCAATAAATAGAAGACACTCGCCATTGCCCAGTTATAAGGTATCAGCCCAGAGTAAAGGTAAGTCAGAATATAAGAGAGTATCTTTATCCAAGAAACGTTTTTTAGTAGTATATCCATTCGCAATTCAGTAGATGAAAATTTTAGTAACGGGGGGAGCTGGTTTTATAGGCTCCAATCTAGCAAATACTCTGATACATCGAATCAATTATGGTACCCTTCCCACCACGGAGCTAGACCAGACAATCCAAGACTCTATTCATCCCGAGGGAAATTATAAATTTGCCGATGTAATTGCTCTGGATGATCTCTCCCTCGGATCCACCTCAAATTTATCCAAGGAAGTAAAATTTGTAAGAGGTTCAATAATGGATTATGATTTAGTACTAGAGCTTAGCAGAGGCTGCGACTACATTTTTCATCAAGCTGCTTTAAGTTCTTCACCTATGTTTATAGAGGATCCCAGAAAAGGGATAGATATAAACGTAATGGGCTTTATGAACATAATGGAATCAGCAAAGAGAAACAAAGTAAGAAAGGTCGTATATGCGTCTTCCTCGTCTTTGTATAATGGGCTGCCTACTCCTTATAGGGAATCAGCTAACATTATACCCAAGACATTCTATGAATCGTCTTTTTATTGTCGGGAAACGATAGCCAGAACCTACAACGTAGAATATGGAGTTGATTCTGTTGGTCTTAGATATTTTAGCGTGTATGGACCAAATGAAAAACACAAAGGTAGATTTGCAAATAATATTTCGCAGTTTATTTGGGATATGGCAGAAAAGAAAAAGAGTCCCATCATTTATGGTGACGGAAACCAGACCCGAGATTTCACATTTGTGGATGATGTCGTTCAAGCAAATATCTTGGCAATGAATGGAAAAAAGCAACACGAGGGACCAGACGATAATAGCATCAGCGATAGCAATAATATTGACAACAACAAAGAGCATAGAACGAAGAGGGGGAATAATGAAAAGTCTGGATTTACTATCTACAATGTGGGAACTGGAATACAAACTTCGTTTAACAGAGTGGTTGAAATTATAAACAGACAGTTAGATACTGATATAAAGCCAGTATATGTTAAAAACCAGATAAATAACTATGTGCAGCATACTATGGCAGACATATCGCTTGCAAGATTAGAATTAGGTTATGAACCAAGATGGAATAATGTGGAAGACGGAATTAGGCAATTACTATCGTTACAGCTATCCAGCGATTCTTCATCATCGGCCCGTCTATCCTCGTCACAACGATCAGTTAGAATTTAATGATCGTATGTTCATGTCCGTTTCCCCACTTACTCTGAAAACGTCGCTGTTTATTGTTAGCTACTGCTAGTCCTTAAACAAAAAAACTATTGTTGTAGAGTTCAGTTATGTGGGATAATTGACTATCCGTAAGATATTTGCCATCTGACATTTGCGCGAACATGTCGATCTCTTCTATATTGATAACCGTAGGCAATACCGCTGATACCTCTTTCTGAGATAATATGAATTTAATAGCTAGCTCAGTTATATTCCAACCATTGGAGTCTGACATTGGCTTTAATTTTTCTACCTTCTGGATTGCCTGGAGAATCCAGTCTCTTTTTCTGGTACCTCTATGATCATTTTTGTCGAATGTTGTTTTTTCATTCACTTTGCCTGTCAACACGCCCGACGCATCTGGAACCCGTACCAGAAGTCCTACTTCGTTTTGTTTTGCTACGTCTAGGAAAGTTCGGCCCGGGTCTTGTTCTAAAATATTATAAACTGTCTGGAGACATGTTATGTTTCTTTTTTGCATAGCTGCGAGTCCCTCTTCCTTCCATCCAATAGCGGGACCCAATGCGACTCCATGGCTTCGGATCTTGCCATCTTTTACGAGTCTGTCCAAGGACATAAATAGTTCGTCGTCTTGTATAGCACTCATCTTTGGGTTATGAAGACTGTATACGTCTACATGATCTACATTTAACCGATTCATGCTTTGTTGTAGCGCATATTGTAGAAATTCAGGATCGTGCCTTTGCGGCAACTCATTGTGGCCCACTTGTTCGGCGTTATAGATATCGTAGCCCCATTTGGTAGAATATATAATTTCATCATTATGCATATCTTTGAAGGCTTGGGCAAGTAATCTTTCGCTCTTTCCCTTTCCATAAACGTCTGCTGTTTCGTAAAAATTGATACCTTTGTCATAAGCCTTTTTTAGCATCGCCATTGCTTCGTCATCACTAATTTTTTTACTCCACCAATCCATCCCTATAGTCCACGCTCCAAACCCTATTTCACTCACAGTTATTCCGCTCTTTCCTAATTTCCTATACTTCATATCGCTACTTTAAAATCTCCTCAATTTCGGCGATAATCATTTCAAATTTCAAATCCTCCAAAACTGGATGAGCATTATAGTATATGACATTAGAACAATTGACAAGGTTACCCCCATATTCAGGATCTAGCCGAGGCTGTTCTTCAATATTACTTATTGATTGTAATTTGAAAGGAGAAGCTCTTATAGGAATCCATGATTTGCATCCAAGCCAATCCGACTTAACTTCCACTTCAATGGGCTTATCTATCTTGTAAACCCGAAGCAATACTACGTTCATAGGCCTCTTTGGATTATAATTCAACCTAACATCGACGTAGCTATTATTCCAAATATGGTATTTCTGAAGCCTCGGTAATAACGAGACATCAGTAATTTGTTTCACTGCTATCGCATGTGCGTAAGAATTAATTGTATTTTTGTTGCGTGATGGCTGTTCCTGCATTAACATGTCAAATTTCTCAGTATAGTCAGCCTGTATGAATTCCTTTGACTGATGCTCAAAAGTAGGATAAAGGAAAAAAGTAGTGTGTTTTGCTTCGAAGCCTTGTCTATACTCCATGATTCCTCCCTTTCTCAACAGCAACACCTGTCTGCCATCTTCAAGAGCTTTACAAACAATTGACCATTCTTTGAGTGCGGCTGTGATTGTAGCGGTATTCGCACAATAGGTCAAATCTTGAGCTGAAGTGGGAATGGTCTGGGGTTGGGGTTGTTGTACTTCTTTGTCCAGATCAGGGGTGTTACTTGCATGTCTGTTTGCACTCATGGCTTTCGCTGCATTTTTGTCTATAGTAGTCGTATTCTGATATAAATTGGGATTGGTAGTAGTACCAGGTACAGTGTCGTAAGTCAGACTATCCAAGGCTCTTGATAAATTCCTCCACACCACCCTTATAAATGCAAACTATCATCGGTGTGTCTTTCACTACATATCTGCTAACACGCGTTTCGCGCAACTGGACTATTAGGTCTTGGAAGATCATTAAATCATTCGTTTCAAAAGCAAGCATAAAATCCTGGTCCCCAATGCCGAATGAATATGACGTATTTAGTCTAACTTGAGGAAACTTTCTTCCAACCGTTATATGCTCATCCATCATCTTCATTCTGTCCTCAAAGGGTAGCAGATACCATTCCCTTGATTTTATGAAAGGATACACAATAAGATATTTCATTGGTTCATTTTCTTTTTTGTTGTC